>JAZRUD010000359.1:0-1833 GCA_045652385.1 Clostridia bacterium | reverse complement strand
AAAGATACACCGGGTTCTGGGCGGTCATCAGGTGATACCCGCCCACCTTCCGGCCCCGGGACACGGCAAGCTCCACGATCTCCACGTCCGTGACCGGCAGGGTCTTTACGGCGTCCAATGCCGCGGCGAAGGTCTCCGCCGTCACCGTGTTCACCACGATCCGGGCGGCAGGATTCTTTTCGAGGGCCAGCGCCATGATCTCTTTCAGCTCTCCCCCGCTGCCGCCGATGAACACGTGGGTGGGGGCGGGCAGATCTTTGAGAGCGGCCGGGGCATCGCCTTCGATCACCGTGACGTTGGTGATCCCCAGATGCCTCTTGTTCTGCTCGATGAGCGCGCAGGCCTCGGGCTTTCGCTCGATGGTGAAGATTTGGCCGTCCTCCGCAACCTCCGCCATCTCCAGGGAAACGGAGCCGGTGCCGGCCCCCACGTCCCAGCAGAGGGCGTTTTTCGTCAGGCGGAGCTTGGAGAGGGTCACGGCCCGAACCTCGGACTTGGTCATGGGCACCTCGGTCCGGATAAAATCCCCGTCGGGGCGGCCCTGGGTCAGGACGGCCTCCCTCACGCCCGGATTCTCCACCAGCACCAGAGCCAGAGGCGCGAAGGTCTGCGCCGCCAATTCGGCGGCGGCGCCGCGCACGATGCGCTCCTCAGGATAGGACAGGTTTTCGCCCACAGTCACGGAAAGATGGCCGAGACCGTTGTCCGCCAGGGAGGACAACAGATCCGCCGCGCCCCGGTCCCCGCCCACCAAAACGATGGTCTTGGGGGAGCGGCGGATCTTCGTCACATAGTTGCAGGCCCGTCCGTGGGCGGAGAGGAGCAGGGCGTCATCCCAGCTTACGCCCGCCTTGGCGGCAAAATAGGATATGGAAGAGATGCCGGGCAAAACGACAGGCTCCATATCCCGGATCAGGGGCAGCAGGCCCTTGGTCCCGCTGTAAAAGCCCGTGTCCCCGGACATGGCCACCACGATATTTTCAGCAGTTGTCGTTCGGAGGATCTCTTCGATCTCCCGGGCGGCCACGGCGTTTTTCACCGGTTTGCCGAAGGAGCTGAGGGCGTCCGTCACCCGCTTGGCCCCCACGATCAGGTCCGCCGCCCGGCAGGCCTTTTCGGCGGCCCGGGTCAGGGTGCCCTCATCCCCCATGCCCACGCCCAAAATAGTGATATGTTTTCTGGTTTCCGCCTCCCAGCCGCACCGGTCCCCCAGCAGTCGCAGACATTCGTCCACGCTGATCCCGGTCTCAGCCAGCGGTCGGCGGATGACGATGGGCGTGACCTCGCAGGCCTTGGCGGCCCGCAGCTTCTCCCCGAAGCCCCCCGCCGCGCCGGTGTCCTTGGTGACGAGATACCGGCAGTCCAGCATCCGCAGCATGGCCTCGTTGATGGCCTGGGTGAAGGGCCCCTGCATGCAGATGAGGCGGCTTCCCTCGAAGCCCAGCTCGAAAGCCGTCTGGACAGAGGCGGGCAGGGGCAGCACCCGGGCATAGAGCCGGGTCTGCCAATCGTTCACGGCGGTATAGTGGGCCAGCTCCTTGCTGCCCACGGTCAGGAGCACGTTCCCCTCCGTCGTGTTGAGATAGTCCACAGCCCCCCGGGTGTCGTCCACCAGGACGCAGCCCGTCAGGTCCTCATGGTCCTCCCGGCGCAGGACGCGCAGATACGCCGCGCCCGCCTGTTCCGAGACCGCTTTCAATGTCTTCGTGACCTCCGCGGCGTAGGGGTGGGTGGCGTCGATGACGAGCTCCGCGCCAGTCTCCTCAATGAGGCCGGCGATCCCGTCCCCATCCTTGCGGCCCGAGACCACGCGCACGTTGTCCGCCCCTTCGA
>JAZRUD010000358.1:0-1256 GCA_045652385.1 Clostridia bacterium | reverse complement strand
GGGGCGGCAGGCGCCCAGGGAACCCTCTGCGGAGGCGGCCGATACGACGGCCTGGTGAAGCAGGTCGGCGGCCCGGAGTGCGCCGCGGTAGGCTTCGGCTTGGGCATCGAACGGCTCCTCCTGTATCTTGATCAGCTGGGTGTGGAAGTCCCGAAACCGGAACCGGCGGACGTGCTGATCTTCGGCATGGGCGATGCAGAGCGACAGAAGGCTTTCGAGCTGGTGAGCGGCCTTCGGAAGCTGGGATACGCTGCCGATACGGACCATGTGGGCCGCAGTGTCAAGGCTAACTTCAAGTACGCAGGCAAGACGGAAGCTAAACACGTGCTGGTCATCGGCGAGAACGAGCTGACAGCCGGCAAAGGCAACATAAAGAGAATGGCTACGGGGGAACAGGCCGAGGTCGCTCTCTCAGCGAAGGATATTGCAGAAACGATAGGAGGCAATCAAAATGAGTGAATTGCTGCAAGGATGGAAACGCACCTGCTATTGCACGGAGCTCTCGAAAAAGGACGTGGGCAGGGAAGTGACGCTGATGGGCTGGTGCAACGTGCGCCGTGACCTGGGCGCGCTGATCTTCATCCAGCTTAGGGACCGGTCCGGCCTCATGCAGGTGGTGTTCGACAGCAGCACCCTGAGCGCGGAGGACTATGATCGGGCGTCCGCCATCCGTTCGGAATACGTGCTGGCGATTCGAGGCGTTCTGGAGGCCAGGACCGGCAACATGGTGAATCCCAAGATGAAGACCGGCGAGGTGGAGGTGAAGGTCAAGGACTTCAAGATCCTGTCCGTCAGCGAGACGCCGCCCTTCGAGGTCAGCGACGATACCAACGCCGGGGAGCTGCTGCGGCTCAAATACCGCTATCTGGACCTTCGTCGGCCCACGATGCAGAAAAACCTCATGATGCGGCATAAGATCGCCCATATCACCCGGCAATATTTCGCTGAGAACGGCTTTGTGGAGATTGAGACCCCGGTCCTGACCGGCAGCACCCCTGAAGGCGCGCGGGACTATCTGGTGCCGTCCCGCGTCCATCCGGGCAGCTTCTACGCCCTGCCCCAGAGTCCCCAGCTCTTCAAGCAGATGCTGATGGTCTCCGGCTTCGACCGCTACATGCAGATCGCCCGCTGCTTCCGCGACGAGGACCTCAGAGCCGATCGGCAGCCTGACTTTACGCAGATCGACCTTGAAATGTCCTTCGTGGAAGAGGACGACGTCATGGCCATGAACGAAGGGTTCCTGCGCCGAGTGTTCA
>JAZRUD010000357.1:0-1639 GCA_045652385.1 Clostridia bacterium | reverse complement strand
GCAGTCGGAGGCGGTGAGGGCCACGGCCTTCTCCACGGGCTTCTCAAACTTGATTTCGCGGCCGGCCATATCGGTGATGTTAAAGGAAGTGTCTACGGGTGCTTCGGCAGGCGTGGGTGCTTCCTCCTTCTTTTTGCAGCCGAAGGACAGCAACAGCAGGGCGGCGATCAGGATCGCCAAGATCTTTTTGAGTTTCATATGTTTCTTTCCCCTTTCCGATATTGTTGAACAGAGTGGGAGCAAGAAAAACGCTCCCCGGAATTGAGGAGCGAATATAGCACGGAGCAAATTCAGCCCGATGGTTCACTCAATCCCAGAAGTATTCATGTTCAAACAGGTCTCCCGGCTCGGGTTCTCCCTACTTGAGCCCCTTCCCGTCCCATAGGAACAGTGGGTTTGCGCTCTTTCGTCCCCCTTACGGTTACTGGGATAGCTCAGGCTTTCCACCTGATTCCCTCAGCCTCAAAAAGGCTGCTGCTTCCACAGATAAGAACACGCTATTCAACTGGCAACAGTATATCCCTGTCCCCTGGTTTCGTCAAGTGAGTCGACCACAGGAGATAATAGCCCGTATGACATCGATACTGCGAGCCTTCTTGCTTTTTGGGAGTGGATAGGATATGATATAAGATAACTTTTCAGGGAGAGAATTCGGCATGGACCAGTCTCACATTCGCAACTTTTGTATCATTGCGCACATCGATCATGGCAAGTCCACCCTGGCGGATCGGATGATGGAGCTCACCGACACCGTAGCCAAGCGAGACATGGAGGCACAGCTTTTGGACTCCATGGATATCGAGCGGGAGCGCGGCATCACCATCAAGGCCTCCGCCGTGCGCATGTTCTACACCGCCCGGGATGGGGAGCAGTACATGTTCAATCTCATCGACACGCCGGGGCACGTGGACTTCACATACGAAGTCTCCCGGGCTCTGAAAGCCTGCGAGGGGGCGGTGCTGGTGGTGGACGCCACCCAGGGCATCGAGGCCCAGACCCTGGCCAACGTGTATCTCGCCATCGACAACGACCTGGAGGTTTTACCCGTCATCAACAAAATCGATCTGCCCTCCGCCGAACCGGAGCGGGTCATGCAGGAGATCGAAGATGTGATCGGTCTGCCCGCAGAGGACGCTCCCCGGGTGTCCGCTAAGACAGGGATGAACGTGGAGGACGTGCTGGCCAAGATCGTGGACCAGGTCCCCCCACCCTCCGGCGATCCGGACGGCCCCACCAAGGCCCTGATCTTCGACTGCCTCTATGACAACTATAAGGGCGCCCTCTCCTATGTACGGGTGTTCGACGGCGCCATCCGCCCCGGCATGCACATCCGATCCATGGCCACGGGCCACGAGTTCGACGTGACTGAGGTGGGTGTATTCACGCCTCAGTGGAAGACGGTGGACGAACTCACCGCCGGAGAGGTGGGCTATGTGGCCGCCTCCATCAAGAGCGTGGAGGAAACCAAGGTGGGCGACACGCTGACGGACGTGGAACATCCCGCCAAGGAACCCCTGCCCGGGTATATGAAGGTGAACCCCATGGTCTTCTGCGGCATCTACCCCGCGGACGGCTCCCACTACGGCGATCTGATGGAAGCCCTGGAAAAACTGAAGCTGAACGACGCCTCGTTGTCTTT
>JAZRUD010000356.1:0-8682 GCA_045652385.1 Clostridia bacterium | reverse complement strand
ATATCCTTAATTAATATATTATATTTTAATATAGATTCAATTTGGAAGTGTTTTATAGCAGCTCCGCATTCTATTTTAGTCATTATATCAATATTTGCAAGAAATGTCGATATACTATCCATGATCCAGGCGGCGTATTCGTCCATTTTTCCCAGAGGAACGGTATCCTCGAGTCCTTCAAAGCATTGACGGGCTGCGGACAGCGATATGGACAAGTCGTTCATAAACTGTATCGCTTGGGCTTGGGTCAAGTTTTTTTCATCATACTTTAGGGCAAAATCCGTTAAAGACCCAGGCACGCTCTGAATGGTCTCCATAGCTGATCTTAGCTTTTGTGCATCGGTGATCTGACCGGACAGCGTCACCTGGATGCCGTCGGGATGGATGGAATACGCCGTGTTCTCGTAACCGCTGCTGCGGACCTGTTGCTGGACCTGCAAAAGACTTTCCTGATCCTCATATGCGGCTGCAAAGACGCGGCTGAACCCCTGCTCGTCCTCATAGATATATCCGCCGGCGCCCATGCTTCGGATCGAAAGCGCCTGGGCGTGGGCCTCTTCAGGATCGGCATAAGCGCCCATCTGCAGCAGGTACCAGGAGGTTTCCGGCAGCTCGAATTGGATTTTGTCAAGAACGGGCGGATCGATCGCTACAGTGTCTTGCGTCTGACTCATAGCAGGAACGTTGGCCGGCTCCGGCGTCATGGTTTTGCCCATTATTTTGGCAAAAGTCGGCGTGATGTACTGATTCACCAGTTTGTCCCCCAAGTAGGATGTGCTGAGCAAAAATACCGTCAGCGCGCAGCAGAGAAGAATGAATACGACGGAACCTCCGCTATATCCCTTCCTTGCCTTCCGGCGACGACCTGCATTGCCGTTCTCAATGGATCGTGACATAGAATACGACCTCCTGTTTTCCTTTGCTAAAAGGATATGCCAAAGAGGTCGCCGTTCAGAACGACCGGCAAAAAGGGGCCTTATTTCGATTCTTTTTTCTTGATGACTCTATCCTTGAATCTGGGCTTATCGGGCTTTTTATCCTCTTTCAGGACCTCGAAGGGGGCATCCAACGACCCCTTCTCCCCTGCCTCCGCAACCGGCTGATCGGCAGTCATTTCGTTGTACACGATTGCGTTATCATCCACGGGGCCCAGGGCGATGGCATTGGAAACGTACTTCTTCACCGTGAAGGTGAAGCAGGTCCATTGGCCCACCTCGCTCTCGACGGTGATCTGTTCGCCCAGCTTGTCCATGATCTGCTTGGCGATGGACAGGCCAAGACCGGTACCACCCTCTTTTCGAGATTTGTCCGTCTTATAGAATCGCTCAAAGACGTGAACCATATCCTCCGGAGAGATGCCGCAGCCGGAATCCCAAACGGATATATGGACGTCGTTGGTATCCTGGTGGGCCCCGATACGTATGGTGCCGCCCTCCCCCGCATAACGCATGGCGTTGTCCAAAAGAATCACCAGCACCTGCTCGATCCTGTCCGGATCAGAAGTGACGTCGGGAAGCTCCTCGTCCATGTCCAGCTCCAGCTGAATACCTTTATGCTGAGCGTTCTGCCGATAGCTTTGGTATACGTCGTCGATGAGTTCGCCGATGTTGAAGGTGGATTTTTCCATATACTCGGTGCCGGACTGGAGCCGGGACAGCTGAAGCATATCGGTGATGAGCCGGGAGAGACGTTCCACCTCGTGAAGCATGATGCCGTAATACCGCATCTTCACGGCGTCGTCCTTGATCATTCCGTCGGAAAGCGGCTCCAGAAGGCCGCGTATGGCGGTCAGGGGCGTGCGCAGCTCATGGGAGATGTTGGCGATATAATCACGTCTCATCTTCTCCAGGTTCTCGATCTCCGTCACGTCCTTGAAGAGGCCCACTACACCCGTACAGGTGTCGTTCTCCCCCATCACCGGCACGATAGAGATCCAGAGATATTTTTCCCCGGGCAGCGTATATCGCAGCGTATTTGGTTCACGGGTCTCCAGAACCCGGCGAAAAGCCTCCCAAATCTCTGCATCGGGAATGAGATCGTGGGGCGTTTTAACGTCCACAGCGCCGAACATCTTCATCAGAGCCGGGTTATAGTGGGTCAGGTTCCCGGTGTTGTCCAGGGCTGCTACCCCGTCGGTAAAGCTGGAAAGGATGTACCAAAGCTGACGCTTTTCGCTGTCCAACTGATAGATGGTTTGGGAAATGGTGTCGCTCATACGGTTCATGGCCCGAGCGAAGATACCAATCTCACCGTGCGCTTTTTCATTGGCGCGGACGCTGTAATTGCCGTTGGTGAGCTCGATGGCCACCTTGGTCATTTCGCTGATGGGCTTGTTGATCTGCCGAATGCTGGCAAGAGCGATAATGAGCAGCACCGGTACGATGCCGATGCCCAGGATGCGCAACGCGGAATTCAGCTTGCCGAAAGCGGTGTCGATGTGTTGTATCTCGCGCACGAAAATGAGTCCGCCTTCGATCTTTCCGTCACCGCCGAATAACGGCTCGCCTACGGCGATGGCGTTGATATGGTTGGTGAGCTGCAGGTCTTTCTTCTTGACCTTCTGTCCCTCCAGAATGTCGAACTGAACGTTTTGAATATATGCGTTGTTGTACTCGGCGATATTGGTGACCGCTTCGATGCCGCCGGAAGCATAGTAAAAATAATAATACTTCACATCGGCGGTACTGCTCAAAAAGCCGAGGGATCGGGGGAAAGAGTTTCGATTGGAAAACATATCGTCCCTGACTTCGTAGATGCCCTTCGCTGAGTCCATGGCGGACGCCAAGGAATCCATTTCCAATTCGATATAGGTTTTTCGACCGAAATAGGAATACGCTCCCAGGATAGCGATATCAGCCAGGAGCAGCACCAATACGAATAATGAAAGAGTTCTGCGGAACAATACGCCTTTCATCACAGTTTATTCCAATTCGAATTTATACCCGACGCCGTAGATCGTTTTGATGCTCCAGCCCAATCCGGTGGAATCCAGCTTGGCCCGCAGACGCTTGATGTGGGTATCCACCGTGCGGGTCTCTCCTGCGAAGTCATACCCCCACACCTTGGACAAAAGGGTGTCCCGAGTGAACACGTGACCCGGATTGGAGGCCAGAAGGAAAAGGATTTCGATCTCCTTAGGCGTGCAGATGACCGGTTCGCCTCTTAGCAGCACCGTGTAGCTGTTGAGGTCGATCATAAGGCCGTTATGCTGGATAACGTTCTTGTCGGAGTTCTCCCCCACCGCATGATTCTCGGTGCGGCGCAGGATGGCCTTGATGCGGGCCACCACCTCTCTGGGGCTGAAGGGTTTTACGATATAGTCGTCCGCGCCCAGTTCGAGACCGACGATCTTATCCACCTCTTCCCCTTTGGCGGTGAGCATGACGATGGGGACCTGGCTGTTTTTTCGAATCTCCCGGCAAACGTCGATACCGGATTTCCCGGGCATCATGATGTCAAGCACGCACAAGGAAACGGTGCTGTCAGCACCGGCCACGGCCGAAATGCCGTCATAGTAATCGACAGTCTTGAATCCTTCTGCTTCCAAATATATCTTCAGCGACTCATGTACGATGGGATCGTCGTCTGCAATAAGAATCTTGGTATCCATGTGGTTCCTCCTTGCGTTTATCATCAGGTATTATATCAAATCTTCCAAAAATGGGAAGAACGATTTGATATTTCCGCAAACCGTTTGCATCCTTGACACATTTTATAAATTGCTATATGCCGTGAATCCGGTCATAGGCTTGCTGAAGAGCGTTTGTGGCGTCTTCGATATCGGAAATGCTGTTGGCCGCTGCGGCCTTACCGATCAGATCTGCCAGCTCTTCCCTTTCTTCGTCGGAGAGCTCCGGCGACGTGGACAAGAACGCGGTAGCCTCGTTGATCAAAGCATCCCGGGCGCTCTTGGCATCCGAAAGGGTTTCAGCAAGGTTGCACACTGGCAAACTGTTGACAAAAGCGTCCGGCGTTTTATCCGTGCGCACAAAGGTGTTTCCAAAGATTTTCTGCAGCACCTCGTCCGACAGGTCAAAGAACATGGAATCGGGGCGAATGAGCACATAGGTTACGTCGTCCACCGATTTTGGATCACAGAGAGAGCCGGCGCGACAGTTACTGTCGCGGCAGATGCTGACGGTCACATGCATATCGCAGTAGTCCGTGGGAACGGAATCGTAATCGAACCAGTCGGTAACCAGATTGAACCGCGTGCCGTTCCCCTGGTACTGGATGCAGCCGGATGCGGCAAGTCTGCCGGATACGGGGCAAACGGTTCGCTGAACCATGCCCAGCATGGTGGTGTTCTCGTTGATGATGGGCCGATCCGTTTTGCCCTCCATCAGTTTTTGCATGAAAGCTTTCCACAGAGCTGCTGCGTAATCGCCGCCGGTGGAACCGGTCTTCAGCTTGTTGCTGGGCATATCGTGGCCGATCCAGACGACAGCCGTATAGTCGCAGGTTATGCCGGCAAAGTACACGCTGGAATACTTGGAGTTGGTACCGGTCTTCCCTGCCACGGTGAAGCCGTCCAGAGCCGCCTGTTTTCCGGTGCCGGACTTTACGGCGTCCTTCAGGATGTCCACAAGCTGATACGCCGTGCTGGTATGCTCGTATACCTTGGTAGCTCCGCTGCGGATAAGATCCGCATCCAGGATGACGTCTCCGTCCTCGTTCTCCATCCGCGTAAAGGAGATGGGCTGCCAGTAATAGCCGTTGTTGGCGATGGCTGCATAGGCGGCGCACATCTGAATGGGCGTGATGCCGGAAGTGCCCAGCGCGAGACCGGGTCCGTCCAAATTGATCTGCGAAGAGGAAATGCCAAGGCGCTCCATATATTCAGCTGCAGTGGAGACGCCCACGTGTTCCATTAAGACCCGGGCAGCGACCACATTCAGGGACTGAGCAAGACCGGTCCGCACCGTCGTGAATCCATAGGTGCGGCTGGAGGAAAGCCCGCCGCCGGGATACCCCTTCTCGGTACCCCATCCGGCGATGGTCCCTTCTGCGTTGATCACCACTGACGCCGGGGACAATCCTTTATCCAAGGCAGGACCGTATACAGCCAGCGGCTTGATGCAGGAGCCCACCTCGGTGAAGCTTTGGGAGGCTCTGTTCAGTCCCTTACGGATCAAAGGCTCGTCGCGACCGCCGATGATCGCCCGCAGATACCCGTTGGTCTGATCTATGACCACGGCCGCAGCCTGGGGCTCCACGGTCTGGATGGTGACGGTTTCGGATATCTCTTCCGTCAGCACGGCGGCATTTCCATCAGCCAACTCCGGATAACCGTTCCAGGTGGAGAGGGTCTCCTGCACTGTATTCTGGACAACCGGATCCACGGTGGTATAGATCTTGTAGCCGCCTGTCCGCAGCATGTTCTCATAATACGTGCGATTGGCTGAGGTATCCGGTACGCCGTCCTGAGCCATCCAGTGGCTTATCACGTCGGAGATGGCATACTCCACGAAATACGCCATATCATACATCTTGGCGTTCTTGCTGACGGGCAGGATGGTCTCCTGTTCCTCCAGAGCGGACAGATATTGATCCCGGTTGATATATCCATTTTGGTACATCCTGTCCAGTACCGTGTTGGTTCTGTTGACGGTCCGATAATAGGGATTCCCGTCCCGATAATACATGTTCTGCCGGGGATTATAATAGTACGGACTTTGGGTCAGACCGGCCAGCAGGGCGCATTCCCGAATGGTCAGTTCGGAAAGCTCCTTCCCGAAATAGTCCTTAGCCGCCGCTTTCACGCCGTAATTCGATCCGCCGAGATAGATATCGTTCAGATACGCTTCCAGTATCTGATCCTTGTCCACTACCTTCTCCAGCTGGATAGCCAGATACGCTTCCTGCATCTTTCGCTTATAGGTGCGCTGAGATCCCAGGATCTTGTTCTTAATCAGCTGCTGGGTGATGGTGCTGCCGCCGGAGGAATTGCTGTTGCCCAGTATTTCCAACACGGCGGAAAAAACGCGCTTGAAGTCTACGCCTTGATGTTTATAGAAACGGACATCCTCGATGGATACGAAGGCGTTTTTGAGAATGTCCGGTATCTCGTTGAAATCTGCCCAGTCCCGATACTCCATGGAGGTCAGATTGGTGATCTCGTTCCCGTTCATGTCGTACAGGTAGCTGGTCCTGTCGCTTTTGGTCAGCTGGGATACCTCCATTACTGGCGTGGAATCCACATAAGCCTTCCCTACCCCGTACACGAGGCCAAGTCCGGCGAATCCCATGACCACCAAAGCGAACAGAAACAGCTTTAAGGCGCTGAAGAGCACCTCCAAAAGGAAGGGACGCTTGCGCTCATCCCGCGTCAAAGGCCCGCCCAGGGACGACTTGCGAGAGCGAGACAGGCTTCGCTGGGTCATGTCATTTAGTGTTTTGTTCTTATTGTTCGTTTTTTCCATAGCTTTCTCCGATCCGATTATACCACAAGGGATCGCATCTGCAAAGGAGAACGCGATTTGTTCAAAAATCTATTACAATGAATTCCCGAAAAAAGTTCAAATTACCCCTTTACAAATCCAAGAACAGCGGTTATAATATGGACCGTTGCGAGGGGCATTAGCGCAGTTGGTAGCGCGCCACAATGGCATTGTGGAGGCCAGGAGTTCGACTCTCCTATGCTCCACCAAATAAACAGCCACCATTCCGGTGGCTGATTTATTTACTTTTACTTAAGATGGTCGAACAGTGTGCGGTAGTGAATGAGGCGCCAGCGGCGCTTCAGAGCCGCACACTGAGCGAGCCCGCAGGCAAGTGTTCGACTCTCCTATGCTCCACCCAAAAAGACCACCCGAAAGGGTGGCCTTTTGCTTGTCATCAAATAGAAGGCAAAGCAGTGAATCACTTGTTTTCCAGGAATTTGAGCAGCATATGGGCGGAGAGTTCCGCAGCATGCCTCTCAAAATTGGCATAAGATTCTGAAGCGGAACCGTCCGCCAAGTCAGATATGGCCCGCACCACCAGGAAGGGCACGCGGGCAGCCTGGGCCACTTGCGCGATGGCTGCGCCTTCCATCTCGCATGCCAAAGCGCCGAAAGAATCATGGATTCGTTGTTTGCTCTCCCTGTCCGCAACGAAGGTATCGCCGGTGGCGATGCGGCCTCGATGAATGGCCCCCTCCCCTGCTGTCTCCTTCGCTATCTTCTCAAACCCTGCAAGAAGGGATTCGTCCGCATGGAACAGAGTGGGTTTGTCCTTTGGTCCCTCCAGGGTCAGGCATCCGTCCACACACCCGAGAGCGTTCATGGAAAAATCATGCTGTACGAGGTCCGTGCTGAGTACCATGTCCCCTATCTTGAGATCAGGACCGATGCCCCCCGCTACGCCGGTATTGATCAAAAAATCCGGGTTGGAGCGATCGATCAGGATCTGGGCGCAGCGGGCGGCGTTCACCTTGCCTACGCCGCATTTAGCCAGCACCACGTCGTGATTGCAGACTCGGCCCTGATAGATAGTGAGTCCGTAGAGAGTATTGGTACGACAATGGTCCATCTTTTCCCGGATCATCTGGATCTCCGTGTCCATGGCTCCGATGATCCCGTAACAAGACAGGATATGATTCATGATAACCTCCTTAAAACAGGCCGGATATTTTACCGGTTTCGTCCACGTCGATCCGTTCGGCCGCAGGCACCTTGGGAAGGCCAGGCATGGTCATGATTTCGCCCGTCAGCGCCACGATGAATCCGGCTCCGGCAGAGACTTTAAGATTGCGCACCTGCACCGTAAAGTTCTTGGGCGCGCCTAACTTCTTGGGATCGTCGGAGAAGCTGTACTGGGTCTTGGCCATGCAGACCGGCATGGACCCAAATCCCAGCTCCTCAAGCCGCTTCATCTGCTTCTGAGCGCCCGGCGTCAGCTCTACGCCATTTCCATGGTAGACTCGCTGTACGATGTGGGTCAGCTTTTCGAGGATGCTTTCATTGTCCTCGTAGGCGAAACTGAAGCTGCTGGGCTGTTCACACAGACGCACCACTTCGCGGGCCAGCGTCTCGCCGCCTTCTCCGCCCTTGGCCCAGACCTCGGAAAGGACCACGTTCACGCCCAACTCGCGGCACTTTTCCTCCAGCAGGGAGATTTCTGCTTCCGTGTCCTGGGGGAAGCGGTTGATGGCCACCACCGCAGGAAGGCCAAAGGTATCCTTCACATTGGAAACGTGTTGCAGCAGATTCGGCAGTCCCTTCTCGAGCGCAGTCAGGTTCTCACAGGTCAGTTGATCCTTGCCAGCGCCGCCGTGGTGCTTGAGGGCCCGAATGGTTGCTACCACCACGACCGCATCCGGCTTGAGATCGGCCATGCGGCATTTGATATCGAAGAACTTTTCCGCGCCCAGGTCTGCGCCGAAGCCAGCCTCTGTGACGCAGTAATCGCCCAGCTTCAACGCCAGCTTGGTGGCCGTCACGCTGTTGCACCCATGGGCTATGTTGGCGAAGGGTCCGCCGTGGACCAACGCCGGAGTGTGTTCCAAAGTTTGGACCAGGTTAGGCTTAAGAGCATCTTTCAAGAGCGCAGCCATAGCGCCGGCCGCCTTCAAATCTCCCGCCGTGACGGGACGATTGTCATAGGTGTATCCGACCACGATGCGAGCAAGCCGTGCTTTCAGATCCACGATATCGTCGGCAAGGCACAGCACTGCCATGACCTCGCTGGCCACGGTGATGT
>JAZRUD010000355.1:0-1060 GCA_045652385.1 Clostridia bacterium | reverse complement strand
GCGACCAACTGGCACACCACCGGCTTTCTGCCCCATCCCCTGGGAGAGCGCCCCGTGGGCATCGAGGGAAATCTGATACGCCTTCCTGACGGACGGGTGCGAAATCTTCTTCGGTACGAAAACGAGAGGGCGCTGGCCCTGGCGGTGACCGATTGGGACGCTCCCCTCGGTGAGGCAACGGTGGTGCCCTTTCCCTTCGCCCACGCCAAGTTCCACGTGGCCTTCCACGAGGGGGTCTATTACGCCTGCGGCAACCGGGCACCCGACCGCCGGATCCTGTCCCTGGCGCGCTCCCTTGACGGGGAGCATTGGGAGGTATTCCGGGACGTGGCCAACGGAGCGGAGCTCCAGCCCGGCGAGGCGGGCTTCCAGTATCCTGCCTTCTTCTTGGAGGGGGACTATGCCTACGTGCTTTCCCGAGCCGCCCTTCCCGGCGCTCCTACCGTGCACGATGCCAATGCCATCATCTTTCACAAGGTCCCCCTGACCTGAGAAGGACCATTTCATCACGAAGAGGTCGAATGTATGGAACCGATCATTACCCTCGATACTCTGTCCTCCTTTGCCTATTGCAACCACCGGATCTGTCAGACTCCCATCCGGGGGCTTGTCCTCTCCTTTTTCGGCCTGGGTGGCGCAACGATGTATGACGAGGAGACCGACGCCGGGCGGTGGTACGCCGGGCAGGGGATCCTTTACCTCGTCCCCTATCAGAACCCCTGGGCCTGGATGAACCGCCAGACCGTGGCCTTGGCCGACGAGCTGGTGGAGGTCTTGCTCCGAGCGTATCAGCTTCCGGACGAGCTCCCCATCGTCTCCACGGGGGGCAGTATGGGAGGCCTTTCGGCACTGGTGTATACTGCGTACGCCCAGCGGACGCCGGTGGCGTGCCTGGCGAACTGCCCCGTCTGTGATCTGCCCTATCATTATACCGAGCGTCCCGACCTGCCCCGTACCCTTTACAGCGCCTTCGGGGGCTATGAGGGAACTTTGGAGGAGGCCCTTCGCACGGCGTCTCCCCTGCATCTGGTGGAGAAGCTACCCAAGGAAACGGCCTATT
>JAZRUD010000354.1:0-1624 GCA_045652385.1 Clostridia bacterium | reverse complement strand
AAGGCCAGAAGGACTTTCTGCGCAGCCATTACTATGACCTGATCCCCCGCCACATCGTCCCCGACGATATGGTGGCCTCCGTGTCTTACATGATCGACCTTTCCTACGGGATCGGCAAGACGGACGATATCGACCATCTGGGCAACCGCCGCATCCGCAGCGTAGGCGAGCTGCTGCAGAACCAGATCCGGGTGGGCCTGACCCGCCTCGAGCGGGTGGTCCGGGAGCGCATGGGCCTGCAGGACATGGACGTGGTCATGCCCAGTAACCTCATCAACATCCGCCCGGTGACCGCCGCCATCAAGGAGTTCTTCGGCTCCTCCCAGCTCTCTCAGTTCATGGACCAGACCAACCCTCTGTCCGAGCTGACCCACAAGCGGCGTCTGTCCGCTCTGGGCCCCGGCGGTTTGAACCGTGACCGCGCCACCTTCGAGGTCCGCGACGTGCACTACTCCCACTACGGCCGTATGTGCCCCATCGAGACCCCCCAAGGTCCCAACATCGGCCTCATCAACTCCCTGGCCACCTATGCCCGGATCAACGAGTACGGCTTCATCGAGGCCCCCTACCGGGTAGTGGACAAGGCCAACAAAAAGATCACCGAGGAGATCGTCTATTTGACCGCCGACGAAGAGGACGGCGCCATCGTGGCCCAGGCCAACGAGCCCGTGGACCCCGAGACCCGCTGGTTCGCCAAGGACCGTGTGGTGGCCCGGAAGCTGGATCAGATCATTGAGGTACGCAACACCGAGATCGACTATCTGGACGTTTCCCCCAAGCAGCTGGTGTCCGTGGCCACGGCCATGATCCCCTTCCTGGAGAACGACGACGCCAACCGCGCCCTGATGGGCTCCAACATGCAGCGTCAGGCCGTGCCCCTTCTCAAGCCCGAAGCCCCCGTGGTGGCCACCGGTATGGAGTACAAGGCGGCGGCCGACTCCGGCATCGTGGTCCTTGCCAAGGAGGACGGCGTGGTGAGCTACGTGTCCGCCACCAAGGTGGTCATCACTACCCCCGCGGGCGTGCCTCACGAGTATAAGATGACCAAGTTCCAGCGGAGCAACCAGGGCACCTGCCTCAATCAGCGGCCCGTGGTCACCAAGGGCGAGGTCGTCAAGAAGGGCGATGTCATCGCGGACGGCGCTTCCACCGACGGCGGCGAGATCGCTCTCGGCCGCAACATCCTCATCGGGTTCATGACCTGGGAGGGTTACAACTACGAGGACGCGGTCCTCATCAGCGAGAAGCTGGTGAAGGAGGACGCCTACACCTCCATCCACATCGAGGAGCACGAGGTGGAGGCCCGGGACACCAAGCTGGGCGCCGAGGAGATCACTCGGGACATCCCCAACATCGGTGAGGACGCCCTCTCCCAGCTGGACGAGAACGGCATCATCCGTCCCGGCGCAGAGGTCCGGGCGGGGGACATCCTGGTGGGCAAGGTCACGCCCAAGGGCGAGACCGAGCTCACGGCGGAGGAGCGCCTGCTCCGCGCTATCTTGGGTGAAAAGGCCCGCGACGTGCGCGACACCTCTCTGAGGGTGCCTCACGGCGAAGGCGGCGTGGTGGTGGACGTGAAGGTCTTCACCCGGGAGAAGAAGGACGAGCTGAGCCCCGGCGTCAA
>JAZRUD010000353.1:0-2985 GCA_045652385.1 Clostridia bacterium | reverse complement strand
CAACGGCGTTGAAGATGCCGATCATCCTAAAGGTCTTGTCCACCGGGATCTCCGAGGACAGGGCCAGCACGTGGGAGGCGGCCTGCAGCCCGTTTCCGCCGGGGAAGCGCTCCTTCAGCAGCCCATAGCAGCGCTCCATGTCCTCGATGAGCTCGTCGTCGCTGCGGCCGCTCTGACTGAGGAGCAGGGCGAACACGTTGTCCTCCTGGCCGGTCAGGAAGGGATGCTCCTTCTTCATGCGCTGGTAGAGGCCCTTGCCCCGGGCGGCCAGGGCGGGCACATCCTCCTCCTTCACCACGTCAGAGAGAAGCATGGCAGCGAGGGCGAGATATTCGGACCCGTAGAAGACCTCCTTGAGCAGGGCGTAGTACCGCTGGGTCCTGTCCCAGCGGTCCTCCGGGTCGTCTTCAGCCGCCAGCATGCAGATGAGCGGCAGCCTCACGTTCCCACGGAAGCTGGAAAAGACGCCGGTGCTGCTCTTCACCAGGGCTTTGCACCGATCCAGCTGCTCCGGTTCCGCGGACTTGTCCGCGGCCAGGAAGATCTGGGCGCAGACGGGGTAAATATATTCGCTCTCCATCCGAAAGGCGGCGCGGATAACATCTCTCGTCTCGATAAATCGGTTCACCAGTTCCTCGGGCGTCTTGTTCATGGGGCTACCTCCTGTGGCAGGTTTTCTTTCAACAAATCAGTATACCACGATCTTTGCCGGCAGGAAAGAGGCAATCGGCCCCGTTTTCTTTCCTTTGCGCTTCATATGGGGCGGGGAGAAACAAATTTCATGAAAAAGCGCGGTTTTGGTTTACAAACTTCGCCGCATTTGGTATCCTAATGAAGAGTATACTTTTGCTCTGCTTGATGTTTGCGCCGTCCCCAGAGGACGGGAGAATATGTTTCAAAAAAGGAGGGATCGAATGTGAGGGACACGTTTCGCGGCGGTGTGCATCCCAGGGAACGCAAGGAACTGAGCAAGGAAGCATCGCTGCGCGTATTCGACGCCAAGGGGGAGATGGTCTTCCCTCTGGCCCAGCACATCGGTAAACCGGCCAAGGCCATCGTCAAGAAGGGCGATCCGGTGCTGGTGGGCCAGTGCATCGCGGAAGCGGACGGCTTCGTCTCCGCCAACGTCATTTCATCCTGCTCCGGCACGGTGAAGGCGGTGGAGAAACGCCGTACCATCGCCGGCGTGCTGCAGGAGTGCGTCGTCATCGACAACGACGGCCAGTACACCGAGACCGGGACTTTCGGCCAGCGTCAGGACGTCGCCGACATCACCAATCAGGAGATCCTGCGCCGGGTGGCGGCGGCGGGCATCACGGGCCTCGGCGGCGCGGGCTTTCCCACCCATGTGAAGCTGGCCCCCAAAGAGCCCCTGAAGATCAAGTATCTGATCGCCAACGGCGCCGAGTGCGAGCCCTACATCACCTGCAACGACCAGCTCATGCGGGGCCACGGCAAGCAGATCGTGGAGGGCATGGAGATCATGCTCCGGCTCTTCCCCAACGCCGAGGGCGTCATCGCCATCGAGAACAACAAGCCCGAGGCCATCGCCGCCATGGAGATGGCCGTGAAGGGTCACCCCCGGATGCGGGTCCAGAAGCTCCGCACCAAGTACCCCCAGGGCGGCGAGCGCAGCCTCATCAGCGTCATCGCCGGGGTGGACTACCCCACGTCGAAGCTTCCTGCGGACGTGGGCTGCATCGTGGACAACGTGGGCACCATCTACGCCGTGGGCCGGGCGGTCCTCTACAACGAGCCCCTGTTCCGGCACGTGATCACCGTCACCGGCGAGGGCGTTCAGAACCCCTCCAACTTCATCGCCCGGGACGGCACCAGCTTTAGGGAGATGATCGAAGCGGCCGGCGGTCTCAAGGAGGGCGCGGAGCCCAAGAAGGTGATTTCCGGCGGTCCCATGATGGGCCTGTCCGTGAGCACCCTGGACGTGCCCATCACCAAGACCACCAACGCCGTCACCGTGCTTCTCGAGGACGAGGTAGAAGCGGCGGAGCTGAAGCTCACCACCTGCCTCCACTGCGGACGCTGCACCACCGTGTGCCCCAACGGCCTCATGCCCCAGATGATGGCCGACGCCATCATCGCCGGGGATATGGAGCGGTACGAGAAGAAGCTCTACGGCCTCGACTGTATCTTCTGCGGATCCTGCACCTACATCTGCCCGGCCAAGCGCCCCTTGACCCAGAACTTCAAGCAGACCAAGGCGGAGATCCTGGCCAAGAAACGGGCGGCCCAGGCTGCCCAGGGGGGAGGGAAGTAAGCCATGACTTTGAATCTATCCGCAAGCCCCCATGTACGGGATAGGTGGACCACCTCCTTCATCATGCACACGGTGTTCGTCAGCCTCCTGCCGGCGGCTGTCATCGGCGTTCTGGTGAACGGGTGGAACGCCTTCTTCGTGATCCTCGCCTCCATCCTGGCGGCGGTGGGCACGGAGGCCCTGTTCTGCCTGCTGACGAAACGCCCCCTGTCCATTTTGGACGGCAGCGCGGCGGTGACGGGCATGCTTCTCGCCCTGTCCCTGTCGCCCAGCACGCCGGTGGTATACCCTGTCATCGGCTCCGTGTTCGCCATTCTGGTGGTCAAGTGCTGCTTCGGCGGTCTCGGTAAAAACTTCATCAACCCGGCTCTCGCAGGCCGATGCTTCCTGCTCCTCAGCTTCGGCAAGGTCATGACCCAGTTCCCGGCTCTGGACGGCGTCACGTCGGCCACGCCTCTGGCGGTCCTCTCCGACGCCATGAGCAACGGCGTCCCGGCCAGCCTGAACGTGACCAGCATGTTCCTGGGCACCTCCAACGGCGTCATCGGCAGCTCTATCGTGGCGCTGCTCATCGGCGGTCTCGTCCTGTGGGGCCTCGACATCATCCACGGGGAGATCTGCTTCTCCGTGCTGGGGGGCTTCACCCTCATCATGGGCCTCTTCGGCGGCCGGGGATTCGACCCCGCGTACCTGGCGGCGCAGCTCTGCGG
>JAZRUD010000352.1:0-1846 GCA_045652385.1 Clostridia bacterium | reverse complement strand
CGCAGGGGCAGCTGATGACCAGGAACGTACAGGCCCGAAGAAGCCAGTCCCGCCAGACGCCGGTCATGTCCGCGCCGGCGACGAGCAGCACGAGGGGCGGCAGCAGGGCCAGGGCCAGGGCCGAGCAACATACCACCGGCGTGTAGATGCGGGCGAATTTGGAGATGAAGGTCTCGGATTTGGACTTCCGGGCGGCGGCGTTCTCCACCAGGTCCAGGATCTTGGACGCGGTGGACTCCTCGAAAGCGGCGGTGGTCCTAACCTTCAGGACGCCGGAAAGGTTGATGGAGCCGGAGAGGACCGTGTCGTCCACGCCCACGCCCGAAGGCCGGCTCTCGCCGGTGAGGGCGGCGGTGTCTAGGGCGGAGCTTCCTTCCACCACCACACCGTCGATGGGCACCCGCTCCCCGGGCTGGATCACGATGAGGTCGCCCACCTCCACCTCGTCCGGGTCCACCTTCTCGAGGGAACCGTCGTCGGCTTCGATGTTGGCGTAGTCCGGGCGGATGTCCATAAGGGCGCTGATGCTCTTTCGGCTCTTGCCCACGGCCACGCTCTGAAAGAGTTCGCCCACCTGGTAGAGGAGCATGACCGCCACGCCCTCCCCGTATTCGCCCAGGGCGATAGCGCCCATGGTGGCCACGGTCATGAGGAAGCACTCGTCGAAGACCTTCCTGTTTTTCACGCCCAGGGCCGCCTTGCGCAGGATGTCGTAGCCCACGGTGAGATACGGGACGAGGAACAGGCAGAACACCGCCCATTGGGGCAAGTCGACCTTCACGATGCCCTCGGAGATCAGGTACACGGGGACGAAGAGGACGGCCGCAACGATGATGCGTATCAGCAGTTTTTTCTGTTTATTGTTCATGCGCTTCTCTTTTTCCGCCGCTTTTCTTCTTTATGAAAGAGAAAAAGCGGCAAAAACAAAGCTTACAGGTAGATCTCGCAATCGGGCTCGGCCTTCTTGCAGTTTTTCAGCACGTCGGCCATGACGGCGGCTTCGTCGGCCCCGTCCTCGAAGGTGACCTTCATCTTGAGGGTCATAAAGCTCACCACCGCGTTGGCTACGCCGGGGGTCGCCTTGGCGGCCTCCTCCATGAGGTTGGCGCAGTTGGCGCAGTCCACGTCGATCTTGTAGGTCTTTTTCATTCCTTTTTCCTCCCTTGCTTTTCTTCGATATGCTCCATGCCCTGGCCGATGACGGTGCGGACGTGGTCGTCGTCCAAGGAGTAGAAGACCGTCTTCCCC
This sequence comes from Clostridia bacterium, assembly GCA_045652385.1. Classification (GTDB taxonomy): domain Bacteria; phylum Bacillota; class Clostridia; order Christensenellales; family CAG-138; genus RUG472. The sequence goes on along the minus strand of JAZRUD010000352.1, from coordinate 598 downwards.
TCCCGGCGGCTGCGGACCAGGCGCGCCTGCTTCAAGATGCGCAGCTGGTGGGAGATGGCCGACTGGGTCATGTTGAGGAGCGCCGCGATGTCGCACACGCACATCTCCGACTCGAACAGCACATATAAAATGCGGATACGGGTGGTGTCCCCGAACACCTTGAACAGCTCCGCCAGGTCGTACAGCCGCTCCTCGCCGGGCATCTCCGGTGCCACCTTCTCCAGTATCTCCGGATGCGTGCACACCTCCGCGCATACCTCCGCGTGATCCCTTCTCGCCATAGGTCCCCTTCCTTTCTAAAACATATGAACATCTGTTCATATGTTAGTATAATCCTGCCGGGGGGATTTGACAACAAAAAAAGACGCGGATTTCAGCCGCGTCATCGGAGGAGATCGTTACGCCTTCTTCGGCTTGGGCTCGTGGTACTCCATGCCATCGTCGAAGCGGACGGAGGCGGGAGGCTGCTCCAGCAGCTCCGGGTGGACGAGATACCGGCGCATGTCGGCGAAGAACCGGGCGTAGTGGGCACCGGAGCAGACCCGCTCGTCCGCGGTGATGCCGATGGGCAAAAACCGCTTGAGGCGAACGGCTCCCT
>JAZRUD010000351.1:0-1470 GCA_045652385.1 Clostridia bacterium | reverse complement strand
CGACACCGCCGCCCTGCCCCACACCGTGTCCACCTGGACCGACGAGGATGACGGCATCTTCCTTTCCGACCACTATCCCGTGGCGTTGGATATCCGTCTGTGAGGTGAATTTCCGTGTTTTCTTCCTCTTTTTGGCGTCTGGGGCTCCTGCTCCTTACCGCCCTTCTGTTGCTGACCGCCTGTCAGCCTTCTTCGGCGCTGCCCTCCGACGGGGAGAGCATCAAGGACATCTAGGTCTACGACATCGCCGTCGCCCGTGCCGTGCTCTTCTTGACTTTCGTTTCGCATCATGATATAATGAAAATGGAAATCGGCCCGCATCAATATCCCACCACGTCGCTATATGGAGGATTCTATGAGACCGCAACCCACAACGTTACACCTTCGTAGCCTTTTTGTTCTTCTCTTGCTTGCCGCCACAACGCTCTGCTTGGTCGGATGCCGCTCCTTCTTTAACCTGCCGCGGGACGGCGGAATGCCCTTCAACGGGCCAATCACCTTTCATGAATTGACCTTAACGATCCCCAACAGCTTCATACGGGATTCCACCCAAAGCACGCAGGACGCATGGCTCTTCGAGAAAGGCTTCTATTCCCGCATGATCATTCTGACCCGCAACGCCCAAAGCGGCGACGTGGAAGCAAGCCTTGACAGCTATCGGGATCGCATGAAGGAGCTGGGTGCCGTATCGGAGCGCACCACGTTCTTGGATCTGCCCGCCGTTCACTCCACCTACACCAAGGACGGCACGTACTGTCAGGAGATTCTGTTCATCTATCACAACTCCTACTACGCCATCGCCCTGCGGGGCGGCGACGAGGCGGAATTCCGTAACCTTCTTGCCACCGCCGGCATCGTTGTACCTACCGCATCCGACACCGCTCCCTGACCATACCTCAAAATACCAAAAAGGCTTTCCGCCGATTTTTGCAACGGAAGGCCTTTTTCGATGCGTTTAAACAGGTATCCCCAACACGTTTGCCGTCCGCGGCTCGGTCGGAGGGGGCAAAAAGACGAAAAGGCGGAGGCTATCGCTTCGGCCGTTCAGGCCTTCTTCGACGCCTGTGTGGAGCTGAAGATCGGCCGGATCGCCGAGAACTGCCCGCTGCCCCAGGCCATCGACCCGGCGCAAAACCCCCGCGCCTGGTGGAATCTTCACGAATACCGGGAATAACAACAAAAAAAGACCTCTCTTCCGAAAGGAGAGAGGTCTTTTTTCATCAGTCGGTGATAACGCCCTTTTGAAGAAGGATGTTGGCGTAGAGTGCCTGCTCGCCGGAGGCCAGGATACAGAAGGACCGGGAGGCGGTGTCGTAGAAATCGAACCGCTCGCAGAAGCCTACGGCGTCGGCGCCACGGTCGTCGTACTTCCCGACGATGGCGGTGAACTCGTCCCAGATGGGGGTCTCTACCTTGCCCTGGTCGTGGGGGGTAATGGCCATGAGGGTCACCGGCTTCTCCACGTAGGTG
>JAZRUD010000350.1:0-1354 GCA_045652385.1 Clostridia bacterium | reverse complement strand
TTCTCTTCTCCACCGCCCATAAGGATCTCCTCCCCGGCTTCGGCAAGCCCACTGCCTATCAGAACACGACGGTGGGCGGAAAAGACGCCGTGGTGATGACCGGCGGTAACGGCGGCCACACCTTTACCCTCACCTGCACGGCTCTCAAGGAGACCGACCTTCTCCATTTCGAGATGACCGCTACCCTGGGCGGTAGCTATTCTCTCACCGGTCGGGACTTCGGTCTCGCCTTTACCGGCACCCCCGCCGTTTCCTACGGCCAGATGCCGGTCAGCATCTACGGCAATATGGCCGGCTACGATAACGTGGGCATCGCTATGCCCGCCGCCTATCTCTGGGACAAGGGTCGTGAGGCCGTGGTGCTCTTCGACTATACCGATATGACCTGGATGAGCTCGTCCACCTATCTCCCCGGCCGAAGCGGCTACGTGGACGCCAAAAACCGGGGCGGGTACACCGCCTTTGGTCTCTGCTACGGTCAGAACCAAAGCGGCGGAACCGTTTCCTGCGGTACGCTGTCTTACGGTCAGCTGACGCTGGATTTCTATCTCTTCGGCGGCTTCTCCGCCCAGCGTCAGGGCATCTCCTGCATGGCCCGAAAGGCCGAGGTCATGGCCTCCGTTCATCCCACCTACGTGGCCTATCCCACCGTCCGTTCCGACGTGGGCGGCACCCTCAGCTGGGAGCGCTTCGCCGCCGGTACTGCGACCGGTCTTCTGCATCCCCTTGCCCATAACACCACCCCCATGGATCTGAGCGATCCCATCCTGACCTCCGAGGCCCGGGGGAATACCTACTACGTTGGGTATGCCCGTCAGCACACCGATCGCTATACCATGACCGACTATTCCTGCAACAACAACTGGCTCTCGGCCTTTTCGGCCTATAACCGGCTCCATCCCCGTGCCGATGCCTCCACGATGCTTTCGGCCAAGATGGATACCCTCCAGTTCTTCTACGATCCCGACTCCGATATGTACCGGTGGGGCTTCCGGTATAAGAATCAGGTAGGCTTGTACTCCATGCCCTGGCAGAACGGCTTCTATCACACCGATATCTACCGTTCCTCCATGCATGCCTCCCCCGCCGATTTCAGCCCGGCGGCCCTCTCCAACCTGCTCTCCACCGTGCAGGGTGGCTGGACCGAGCTGATCCAGAAGCTGAACTACGTTCTGCCCCAGTGGACCGATCCCGTGAAGAAGAAGGCCGAGACTCAGCAGGACGTGCCGGCTCTCGTGGTCGTCTACGAGCCTTGGCAGATCGGCTCCTACGCCTACACCTGCCTGAAGAGCTATGACGTGACGGGGGATAAGAGCTACGTGGATCTGGCCGCCACGGCCCTGAACAAGGTCAT
>JAZRUD010000349.1:0-6680 GCA_045652385.1 Clostridia bacterium | reverse complement strand
ATGGCGCTGACGGCAAAGAGGATGTAGCTGGTGTTGCCCATGATGGGCATGAGGATCATGCCGTAGGAATTGGCCTTGGCGGCGGCGTCCTTCAGGTTTTGGGCCAGGGTGCCGAACTCGGACTTGACCGTTTTCTCATGGCAGAACACCTTCACCTCCCGCTGGCCCTCGAAGTGCTCCTCCACATAGCCGCTGGCGGCGGCGATGGCGGCCTGGCGGGCCCGGAAATATTTGGCGGAAAGCCGGGTGAGGCGGCCCACCAGGATGGTCATGACGAACAGGATGCCCAGGACCAGCAGCGTCAGCTTCCAGTTCATAAGGAACATGGCGACGAGCACGCCCAGCAGCGTCACGGTGCTGCTGATCATGTTGGGGAGGGCGTTAGAGAGCATCTCCCGCAGGGTGTCGGTGTCGTTGGTGAACCGGGACATGATCTCGCCGTGGGTGCGGCTGTCGAAGTATTTGAGGGGCAGCTTTTCCAGGTGCTCGAACATTTCGCACCGGATCTCACAGAGGACCCGGGTGTTCATGCGCATGAGCAGATAGTTGACGCCGTAGTTGGCGCCCGCGCCGGCCACGTACACCCCCGCCAGCAGGAGGATGTTCCTGACGATGGGGGCGAAGTCCCGGCTGCCGGTCTTGAACATGTCCGTGGCGATGTTGAAGATGGGCTTGAGCAGATAGGTGCCGACGACGCCGGAAAGGCTGTTGACCAGCAGCAGCACGGCCACTACGGCAAGCTTGCCCACGTGGGGGCGGAGATAGCTGAACAGGCGGGCGAAGGTCTTGCCCACGTTTTTGGGTTTTGCAAAGCCTTTTGCCATGTTACGCCACCTCCTTCTGGGTCTGGGATTCGTAGACCTCCTGATAGATGGGGTTCCGAGCGAGGAGCTCCTCGTGGGTGCCCACGTCGTTGATCCGGCCCTCGTCCAGGACCACGATCCTGTCCGCGTCCATGACGGAGTTGAGCCGCTGGGCGATGATGATCTTGGTGGTCGTGGGGCAGACGTTGCGGAACGCCTCCCGGATGGCCTGGTCCGTGGCGGTGTCCACGGCGCTGGTGGAGTCGTCCATGATGAGGATCTTGGGATTCTTCAGCAGGGCCCGGGCGATGCACAGCCGCTGCTTCTGGCCGCCGGACACGTTCACGCCGCCCTGCCCAAGGTCCGTGTCGTAGCCCTTGGGGAAGGACATGATGAAGTCGTGTGCGCAGGCCGCCTTGCAGGCTTCCTCGATCTGCTCGTCCGTGGCGTCGGGATCGCCCCAGCGGGGGTTCTCCCGGAGGGTGCGGGAGAACAGCACCTTCTTCTGGAGCACCATGCCGACGGCGCCGCGCAGGGCGTCGGTGGAGTATTCCTTCACGTTCACGCCGCCCACCTTCACCTCGCCGGCGGTGGCCTCGTAGAGCCGGGGGATCAGCTGGACCAGGGAGGTCTTGCCGCTGCCGGAGCCGCCGATGACGCCGATGACCTCGCCGCTTTGGATGTGCAGGTCGATGTCGGCCAGGGTGGGGTTCTCGTTGGTGCCCGTGTAGGAGAAGTCCACGTGGTCGAAGTCGATGGAGCCGTCCTTCACCTCGATGGTGCTGGAACGGTTCTCGTCGATGTCCGGCACCTCGTCCAGCACCTCCACGAGACGCTTGGCCGACGCGGAGGACATGATGAGCATCATGAAGTACATGCTGAGCATCATGAGGGAGATCAGGATGGAGCTGATGTAGGAGATGAAGCTGATGAGCTCGCCGGAGGACATCTGCCCCGTGGCCACATGGCTGCTTCCGATGCCCACCACCGCCAGGATGCAGGCGTACATGGTCAGGGTCATGAGGGGGCCGTTGAGGATCAGGATCTTTTCCGCGCTGAACTGGGCGTCCCGCACGTCCCGGGCGCTCTTCTTGAATTTCTGCGTCTCATATTCCCCCCGGACGAAGGCCTTCACCACCCGGATGCCGATCAGGTTCTCCTGGGTGGAGGCGTTCATGTCGTCGTACCGGTGGAGCATGGCGATGAATCTCGGATGGGCCTTGGTGCCGATGAGGATAAGGCACCCGGCCAGGACCGGCAAAGCGCACAAAAGCACCAGCGACAGCCGGCCGGAGATGCGGATGGCCATGAAAGTGGCCAGAATGAGCTGGGCCGGAGAGCGCATGGCCAAGCGGATGGTCATTTGGAAGGCCTGCTGCACGTTGGTGATGTCGTTGGTCATGCGGGTGATCAGCGAAGGCGTGGTGAAGCGGTCCGTGTTCTTGAAGGAGAAATCCTCCACCGCCCCGAAGACCGTGTTCTGCAGGTTCATGGCAAAGCCCGTGGAGGACCGGGCGCCGAAGATGACGCCCAGCATGCCCAGGACCATGGCGCCGACAGTCAGCAGGATCATGACGCCGCCCATGCGGTACACGTAGGACGTGTCCCCCAGGCTGATGCCGTTGTCGATGAGCAGGGCCATGTATTTGGGGATCAGCACCTCGAAGACCACCTCGCCGATCATGCAGACGACGGTCAGGATGGCCGGGTACTTGTACTTCCCCACGAAGCCCAGCAGGCGTTTGATGGTATACTTCATTTCTTCTCCTTCCGCTTATCCGCTTCCAAGAGGGAGCCGAAGACCTGGTTGGGGCTCAGGTCCCGGCCGCCCAGATTGTCCATCATCTGATCCAGCACCCGGGCGAACACGGCTTTGTCCGCCTCGTCGATATCGGCGAAAGCCCGTGCGTTGACGCGGCCCAGCATGGCCTGCTTCTCCCGGGTCAGGGCTTCTCCCTCCCCGGTGACGAACAGCTGGTTCTTCCGCCGGTTCACCGGGTCCACCCGCCGCTCCAGCAGACCCTCCTTTTCGAGGCGCTTGCAGCTCGTCGCCACGGAGGCCGGAGAGATATACAGGAAGCCGGCGATCTCTCCCTGGGTGCAGCCGGGGTGCTCCAGCACATAGGCCATAAGGGGTACGGGGATCAGCTTCTGATTGAGCCGCTCCCGCTCCCGGTTCAGAGCCGTGCGCCGAAGAGCGTTCACCAGGGCCATCTTCATGGACAGCTCCTCAATTTGCATAATCGTTTCCTTTCTGCATAAAAGTAAATAGTTAACTGTTAATCAGCTAACTATTATAACCTCATCTGTTGAAATGTCAACGGGTATTTTTCTCTACTCCTCCAAAAGGTCGCGCAAGATGCGCCTGCGGTCGGACAGGAAGAGGCTGGTGATCTGATAGCTGTCCGTGTCCTCATAGGCGACGGGATGGATGGGGCCGTCGTCGAAGGAGAGGATGGCGGCGTCGGGGAGGCCCAGCAGGATGGGCGAATGGGTGACCAGGAAAAACTGAGCCCCGGCCTGAGCGCAGAGGTGGATTTCCCGCAGGAGGGTCAGCTGCCGCTGGGGGGACAGGGCCGCCTCCGGCTCGTCGAGGAAATAGACCCCGCCGCCCCGGAAGTTGTTCTGGGCCGTGGCGAGAAAGCTCTCCCCATGGGACTGCTTATGAAGGAATTGCGGCCGACCGCCGGGGCCGCGGCTGTATTCATCCTCCGCCGTGGCCACGTTGTAAAAGCTCTCCGCCCGCAAAAAGTAGCCCCACCGGGCCTTTTTTGCCCCCTTGATGAGGCGCATGCGCTGATTGAGTTCGGAATGGGAATCGAAGGTGGAGAAGGAATAATTCTTGGTGCCGCCCTCGGGATTGAAGCCGCAGTTGATGGCCATAGCCTCCAGCAGGGTCGATTTGCCGCTGCCGTTCTCCCCCACGAAGCAGGTGACAGGGCTGTCGAAGTCCACCCGCTCCACCCCGGCGATGGCCGGGATGTTCCAGAGGTAGCTCTCCTTCCCTACCCTCTCCCAGTCTATGCACGCCGCGCGGATAAACAGGTCGGCCATCATCAGCACCCTTCCTTTACTTAAGCTCTTGTTTTGTGATCTGATCTTTTACCGCATCCGCTTCCGTATGCGTTTACCGAACAGGATGCAGGCAAGATCGAACAGGGGTGGAAACCTGAACAGCGCCGCCTGAAGCGCTTTTCGTCTCCATGTATCTTTTTGCAACGTTTGTTTTTCGTTCCGCAGGGTGTGGACACAAGTCGCGGAACAGTCTGCATGCCGCCCAAAAGAGACCAGATAGGACAAGCTGGCGGAGGCCAGCACCTCATTTGCAAGCTTGGTGAATCCATAAGACTCCAGCCCTCGGGCTTCCTGCATGAGCATCTCGTGTTTGTCCCGCAGATTCTTTTCGGTGGGCGTGTTGACGATGCTGCCGACTCTGAAACAATAGTGATACAGGATAGCGTTGGCAGCCCAGATGTGTTCCGCCTCATGGACCAGCTTATAGGTGGTGCCTACATCCTCATAGACCCGACCTACCGGGTAGCGGATCTGCGCAAACAGCCGCCGGTGATACAGCTTACTCCAGGCGCCCAGACCGCCTCCATGGTGGAGCAGATCCATGACCTGTTCCTGCGGCACAAAGCGGTCCGGCAGAGGGATCGAAACGGGGTTGCGGTATGAAAAACCGTCCCGCCAGCACCGAAACAGGACCATGTCTGCCCCATGTTCCACGGCCAGCTCATAGGGGATGCAGCAAAAATCCGGCTCCACCCAATCATCGCTATCCGCAAACATGATATACTCGGCCTGCGCCAACTCGATGCCTGCGTTTCGGGCGGCGGACAGACCCTGATTTGGCTGATGGACGACCCGGAAGCGGTCGTCCCCCCGGGTATACTGATCGGCGATCCGGCCGGAGCTGTCCGTGGAGCCGTCGTCAATCAGAATGATCTCGATTTCCCGAAGGGTCTGGCAGCACAAGCTATCCAGGCAGCGGGAGAGATAGGCTTCCACGTTATAAATGGGGACGATGACGCTTACCTTCGAGGACATACCCTGATCCCTCCTGTGCCTGTTGTTTCCCCGCCATTAGCGTCTTTGCTCGCTGAATGGCAGATTTTCTATTCCAAACGACCCCTGACCTTCCAGAGCTTGTCCTCAACGATGAGGACCTTAATACAGATGCCGGCGGCCGTTCTCCCCCACAAAGCAGGTGACGGGGCTGTCGAAGTCCACCCGCTCCACCCCGGCGATGGCCGGGATGGTCCACAGGTAGCTTTCCTTCCCTACCCTCTCCCAGTCTATGCACGCCGCGCGGATAAACAGGTCGCTCATTACTCGTCCTCCGCAAGCAGGACAGTCTCCTCACGGTGCAGGTCACGCAAGGCGCGCTTTGCCTGAAGGCGTATATTTATGGGCACGGAAGCAAAAGCAAACCCGATGAACAGGAGAATGAGCAGCTGGAACCAGAAAGGTACCTTATGTATGATGCAAACCACCTCACCGACGCAGCCCCAGGCAGCGACGATAGCGCTCATGATCCAGCTGGAAACAGATTCCCAGGCGCACACGTCGACCTCTCCCATATCGTTCAACCGAGTGACGTCGAACTCCATGTTCGGCTGCGCTCGATTGGCGGCGTTCTCAAACAAACCAGCCTGCTTCATCAGGATGCGCCGACTGTCCCCCTCGATCTGTATCTCGGGGTCCCGAAAGCCAAGCCGCTTTGCCCTGTGCCGAAGCTGGCGCAGAAACGCCTCCTCAGAAAGGGACACCCGGATAGTGGCCCGATAGGCTCCCAATCGGAATCGCTTCTGTTCCTTATCCTTCGCCGCCTGTTCATAGGAGGCGGGGGTCCGGCCTAAGTTCTCATATTCCGCTACCGTCCGCTCTCGCCGGTAATGTGCTTGCCTATCTACAAGGGAAAGAATAGCCGTCACGATGAGGGAGGGATAAAACAGCCATCTAGGTTCATTTGTGTCAGCTGATACCCACCAAATCAGGGACCCAATCGTCAGACAAAAGCTGAGCGCTCTCAGCCAAAATATCAGGTTTCTCTTTCGCTCCTTCATGGGCCGGACCTCCTGTTTTGCCTTTATTCCAGGCCCCTTTTCACTTTCCAGAGCTTGTCCTCGGCGATGAGAACCTTGACCCGGGTGCCGGTCTCCTCATGGGATTCTTCCAGGATGTTGCCGGCGGCGCGCAGAGCCTGCATGGCGTCGTACTTCTCGTAGGGAATGAACAGCTCCATGAGCCGCTGGCCCTGGTTGAGCTTGTCCTCCGCCTTGGCGAGAAGGTCCTCCAGGCCCTGACCCGTGAGGGCGCTGATATGGACGAAATCGCCCCGGTGAGCGGGCAGGGCGCCCTCCTTGTCAACCTTATTATACACGTCGATGCGGGGGGTGTTCCCGGCCCCCAGGGAGGTGAGGACCTCGGTGACCACCTGCATCTGGATCTCATAGTGAGGGCAGCTGCTGTCGATGACGTGGAGGATCAGATCGGCGTCCCGGACCTCCTCCAAGGTGGATCGGAATGCCTCGTTCAAGTCCGTGGGGAGCTTGTTGATGAAGCCTACGGTGTCGGAAAGGATGCAGGCCGTGCCCTGGGGCAGGGTGATCCGACGGACAACCGGGTCGAGGGTGGCGAAAAGCTTGTCCTCCGCCAGGACCGAGGCGTTAGTGAGGGCGTTGAGAAGGGTGCTCTTGCCCGGGTTGGTGTAGCCCACCAGGGCGATGAGGGGCACGCCGGTCCGCTTCCGGGCGGTGCGGCGAAGGGTGCGCTGGCCCTCCACCTCCTTCAGTTCTTCCTTCAGTTCATAGATGCGCCGGCGGATCCGGCGGGGGTCGATCTCCAGCTTCTTTTCGCCGGGGCCCCGGGCCC
>JAZRUD010000348.1:0-3779 GCA_045652385.1 Clostridia bacterium | reverse complement strand
CCAGCTTGGCGGGAGCGAAGTCGTCCGCCTCGGTTTCCTTGGGGAAGATGGCCACCTGTTTCTCGTTGAGTCCCTCGATGGACCGGATCTGGTCCCGAAGCCGGGCAGCCCGCTCGAACTCCAGGGTCCCGGCCGCTTCCTCCATCTGCGATCGCAGCTCCGACAATACCTTCTCCGTGCGCCCTTCCAGGAAGGCGACGACCTCCCTTACATATCCGTGATACGTCTCCCGGCTGACCTGCCCGGAGCAGGGGGCGCAGCACTTGCCGATGTGGTACATGAGGCAGGGCCGCTCCCGTCGGGCGATAGCCCGAGCCATATCCTTGCGGCAGGGGCGGATGGGGAAGTGGGCCCGAATAACGGCCACCTGCTCTCTGAGGACGATGGCTGAAAGATACGGCCCCAGATAGGTGGCCCCGTCCTGCTTGATGCGGCGCACCACCTCCACCCGGGGAAAGTCTGTCTTCAGATCGATCCGCACGTAGGGAAAGTGCTTGTCGTCCTTCAACAGGATGTTGTATTTCGGCATGAACTCCTTGATAAGATTGCTCTCCAGGGAGAGAGCTTCCATCTCGTTGTTCACGCCGATGGTCTCAAAGTCCGCGATATGGCTGACCATGGCCCGGACCTTGGGAGTATGATCCTTTCCCGCCTGAAAGTACTGGCTGACCCGGTTTTTCAGGCTGACGGCTTTGCCTACATAGATGACCGTGCCCCCTTCGTCCAGCATCTTATAGACGCCGGGGGTGTCGGGCAGAAGCTTCAGTTTGTCGGCGATAACCTGGTTCATAGGATCCGGTGCCGATAATCGATCACGTGGGCGTTGAGCAGCATCTCGTAGAGGATGGGAGCGGGCATGCCGATGATGTTGAAGTAGTTCCCCTCCAAATGATCCACGAACAGGCTGGCCGGCCCCTGGACCCCGTAGGAGCCCGCCTTGTCCAGGGGGTCCCCGGTACTTACGTACCAGTCGATCTCCTCGTCGGTCATGGGGCGGAAGGTCACGTCCGTTCGGGCGGAACGAACGTCTTTGTGACCCGGTGTCAGCACACAGATGCCGGTGTATACGATATGGCTGCGGCCCTGCATAAGATGCAGGTATTCCTTGGCGCGTTCCGGGGTATGGGGCTTGCCCAGCACCCGACCATCCAGATCCACCACCGTATCCGCGCCGATGACGCAGTCCTTAGGATGGAGGGAGAATACCGCCCTGGCCTTCTGCTCCGCCAGGGCTTTCACCAGCTCCTCCGGCGTAGCGCCTGCTGGAGGGACCTCCTGCACGTGGCTCTCGATCACCTCGAAAGGGATCTCCATAAGCTGTAAAATCTCCCGCCGCCGGGGGGATTGGGAAGCAAGGATGATCTTCATAAAGCCTCCGTGATAAGGGCCACGGGGCAGTGATCGCTGCCGTATACGTCGCTCAGAATGAGGCTGTCCCGAACTTTCTCCATGAGCCTTTCGCTGACCAGGAAGTAGTCGATACGCCAGCCCGCGTTGTTCTCTCGGGCGTGGAAGCGATAGCTCCACCAGGAGTACCGGTCTCGGGCGTCGGGATACAGGCGGCGGAAGGTGTCCGCAAAGCCGTTTTGAAGGAGTGCGGTCATCTTGGCCCGTTCCTCGTCGGTGAACCCGGCGTTCATCCGGTTCGATTTGGGATTCTTGATGTCGATCTCCTCATGGGCCACGTTGAGATCCCCGCAAACGATCACAGGCTTCTTCGCGTCCAGCCCCTTGAGGTACGCCAAAAACGCGTCCTCCCAGGTCATCCGATAGCCAAGCCGACGCAGACCGTCCTGGGAGTTGGGCGTGTATACGGTCACGAAATAGAAGTCCGGGTACTCCAGGGTGATCACCCGGCCTTCGTGGTCGTGCTCCTCGACGCCCATGCCGAAGGTCACGGAGAGGGGCGGCACCTTGGCGAAGACGGCGGTGCCGGAATAGCCCTTCTTCTCCGCGCTGTTGAACCACATCGAATAGCCAGGCAGGTCGAAAGCCACTTGCTCGGGCTGCATCTTGGTCTCCTGCAGGGCCAGGATGTCGGGCTGCTCAGCCGCGACGAAATCCCAAAAGCCCTTGGCGAGACAGGCACGAAGGCCATTTACGTTCCATGAGATCAGTTTCATGGGCCTATTATAGCATCTGCCCCTTTGGTTGACAAGAACGGACAAAAGCAATAAGATACAAAAAAACGGAGGGAGCTATGGAGGAAAAGCTGCTGGCTGCATTGCGCGATCGGTCCTATCTCGGAGCGTGCCGCATCGAGGATCAAAAAGCTCTGGCCCAGGAGCTGGGCGTCAGCGTGGGGAAGCTGGCAGCGCTGCTCTATGCCCTGTGCGGAGAGGGTCGCATATTGCAGGATCATGATATTATTCTGCTGCTGTCTGAATGAATGGCGCCAATCTCTTGAAATTTCCGCGGTGGTGTGCTAAAATACTATATCTTATGTATCGTGGAGGTTCATGGGGATGAGCATCACGCAAAAGGAACGCAGATTCCCGTCGGCGACGGGTCTGTGCGATATCGTCTATCGGCAGTGGATTCCGGAGGATATCCGGGGCGCGGTGGTTTTGGTCCACGGCATGTCGGAGCATATCGCCCGATATGATATTTTCGCCAAATACCTGGCCGAAAACGGCTTTTTAGTTTCCGGCATGGACCTTCCGTCCCACGGCAAAAGCTGGAAAGAGGGGATGCCCCGTGGTTATTTCGGTACCGAAGACGGCTGGGGAAAGATCCTGCTGGACATCCGTGCGCTCTGCGCCATCGTGCGGCGGGAGAATCCGCAGGTGTCCGTCACCCTGTTCGGTCATTCCATGGGCTCGCTTCTCTCCGCGGACTATATTTCCCGGTATACCAACGACTTTGACGCCGTGGTCCTCTGCGGTACCTCCGGCCCCAATCCGGCCGCCGTGGTCGGCAAATTCCTGGCCAATCGGGAGATCAAAGCGGGACGAGGCATGGAGCCCAGCCCCAAGCTGGACAAGCTTTGCTTTGGCAGCTTCAACAAGAGGATGCCCCATCCCAAGAGCGCCTTCGATTGGCTGAATCGGGACGAGGAAGGCGTCAAACTGTATATCGAGGATTCTCTGTGCGGATTCCCCTTTACCCCCTATGGATATTTGGATTTGATGACAGGCATCAGCCATATAGCCAGTTCCAAATGGGCGGCAAAGGTGCCGAACATCCCCATCCTGCTCATCTCCGGCGATAAAGACCCGGTGGGCGGCATGGGCAAGGGCGTGAAAAAGGTAAACAAATACCTGACGGGCACCGGTCACACCCATATGACTTTCAAGCTCTATCCCGGTGCGCGACATGAGATCCTCAACGGTATCTGCCGGAACGAAGTCTACGGGGACGTGCCCCTGTTCCTGGAGGCTGTTGCGGCGGGAGGAGAGCAGGCATGAGCGCCCTGGTATTCTCGGACGCCCAGACGGCGGCTGCCGCGGCGGCTACGCTTTTAGCCGGTCAGCTGATGGAAAAGCCGTCCCTGGTCCTGGGCGTGGACAGTGCGCCCGCCCTGGCTTCAGCTTTCCATTCCCACAGCGCCATGACGGCCAACGGTCTTTTGAGCTGGGGAAAGGCGACTGTCTTCCAGCTTTCCGAACGAGTCCGTGAGGAGGGCAAGGAATCCCTGCGCGCCTACATGGAGGAGGCGCTGTTCAGGGAGTTGTCTTTGTCGGATGGACAGGTACTGGCTCCGGTCGACGCTTCCGACAACTGGGCGGACAGCTGTCACGGCTTCGAGGACGCCATTTTGCAGGCAGGCGGTTTGGACG
>JAZRUD010000347.1:0-2193 GCA_045652385.1 Clostridia bacterium | reverse complement strand
ACTTAGCTCAACGATGTAAACATCGCGGGTAGCAGCCAGAGAGGTAACAGCAGTGGTGGGAGCACCAGCCACGATGAAGGCGGCGTCGATCTTGCCATCCTGCAGAGCCTCGGCGCTGTCGCCGAAGGACTGATAGGTGGGCTTGATGTCATCCAGAGTCAGATCGTAAGCAGCGAGAACGTCAATAGCATTGAAGTACACGCCGGAACCGGAAGCACCAACGGAGACGTTCTTGCCCTTCAGATCGGCAACGGTCTTGATGTTGGGGTCGGTGGTGACGATCTGCACGGTCTCGGCATAGAGGCCGGCCAGGATGCGGACGTTGGGCACGGCGCCGATCTGCGCAAAGCTCCGGGTGCCGTTATAGGCATAGGTCATAACGTCGGACTGCACGGTGGCCAACTGGTAGACGCCGGTGGCCATGTTCTGCAGGTTGTCGGCGGAACCGCCGGTGGAAACCACGTTGACACTCATGGTGTCGGTGTTCTTTTCATTGAGCACGTTGGCCAGCACGCCGCCTACGGCAAAATAGGTGCCGGCCTCGCCGCCGGTGCCCATGGTCAGCTGTGCTTTCTTGGGTCCGTCGCTGCCTTTGCAGGCTACGAAGGACAGGGCCAGGATCACAACCAGGATAATCGCCAGAAACTTTTTCATGATAGATCTCCTTTTCCGATTTTGTTTGCCGGGGATGATTCGGCATTTATATTCTAAGCCAGCGCCGGGGAAAATTCAAGTCGTTTTGCGTTTTTTATACGGCTTTTCCATAATAACTATGCGCAGGATCCGCCTCTTGCAGCGATTCCTGCGCATGTCGACATATTGTCCTGTTTTTGCAGGAATTCCTGCAATCAGCCCGGCGCCGCAAGCTGCTCCGTCCGTCCGTCACCCCAGCAGCCGCCGGGCCGCCTGCCGCGCTTCGAAGAGGATGCGCTCCTCGTCCAGCGTCAGATATTCCCCGTTCTCGTAGAGGATGCGGCCGTCCGCCATTGTCATGACCACGTCCGCGGCCTGGGCGGCGTAAACGAGATTGGAGAGGGGGTCGATGTTGGGCGTGAGATGGGGCCGGTCCATGTCCACGGCGATCACGTCCGCCCGGCTGCCCACAGTCAGGGTGCCGGTGTCCGTCCGGCCCTGGAGCCGGGCCCCGTTCACCGTGGCCATCTGCAGGACCCGGCCGGGGGAAAGCAAAGTGGGCTCCCGGCGGACGCCCTTGTGAAGGATGGAGACGAGGTGCATCTCCTCCATCATGTTCAAATTGTTGTTGCTGGCCGCCCCGTCGGTGCCCAGGGCCACGGCAAGCCCCTCCGCCGCCATGGCGGGCACGTCCGCCACGCCGCTGCCCAGCTTCAGATTGCTCTCCGGGCAGTGGACCACGGTGACGCCCCGGTCTTTGAGCAGGGCCCTGTCCTCCGGCGTGAGCCAGACGCAATGGGCGGCGTAGGCTCTCCCGCCGAACGCCCCCAGGCTGTCGAACCACCGGGCCGGGGTCAGGCCGTACTTCTCCACGCAATTTTGCTGCTCCGCTTCCGTCTCCGACAGATGGATATGGAGCCCCGCTCCCCGCTTTTGGGCCTCCTCGGCGGCGGCGCGGACCATTCGCTCCGTGCAGGTGTACTCGGCGTGGACGGAGAAATCCGTCACGATGCGCCCCTCCCCCGCCCCGTTCCATCGATCGTACAGGGCCAGCATCTCCCTCATCCGGCGGCAGGTCATGGGCTCCTCGTCGGGATCGAAGGACTGCAGAGGCCGGCACAGGTTCGCCTTCATGCCGGAGGCCAGCACGGCCTCGGCGGTATGCCCCGCGCCCATGTACATATCCGTGAAGGACGTGGTGCCCGAGGCGATCATCTCCAGCATCGAAAGCTCCATGCCGATCCTGAGATCCTCGTCGGTGAGCCGGTCCTCCACGGGGAAGATCGTGTCGAACAGCCATTTGTCGAGGGGCAGATCGCTCCCCATGCCCCGCAATAGGCTCATGCCCGTATGGGTGTGGCCGTTGATAAGCCCCGGCAGCAGGAGCTTGCGGGTCATGTCCTTCTCTTCGTCGTAGGCCCCCCGGGGCGGCTCGGCGCCCACGTAGTCGATCCTATCCCCGTCGATGCCCAGATAGCCGTTCTTCAGGCAGGTGAACCCGTCGTTTTCCCAGGTCAGTACGTCCCGGTGTGCCAGCAGCCGCTTCATATGCCTTCTCCT
>JAZRUD010000346.1:0-4760 GCA_045652385.1 Clostridia bacterium | reverse complement strand
AAGGGCCACGCCGGCCCCGCGGTCTACGGCACCCTGGCCCTGAAGGGCTACTTCCCCTATGAAGAACTGAAGACGCTGAACCAGGGCGGCACCCGGCTGCCCAGCCACTGCGACCGGAACAAGACTCCCGGCATCGACGTGACCACCGGCTCTCTCGGCCAGGGCCCCTCCCAGGCCGCGGGCCTGGCCCTGGGCAACCGGCTCAAGGGCCAGAAGAACCGGGTGTTCCTCATCGTGGGCGACGGCGAGCTGGACGAGGGCCAGTGCTGGGAGGCTTTCGCCTTCGCGGCGGCCAAAAAGCTCGGCAACCTGACGGTCCTCATCGACTGGAACAAGAAGCAGCTGGACGGCCGCGTGGACGAAGTCCTGCCGTTGGGGGACATCGCCGCGAAGATGAAGGCCTTCGGCTTCGACACCGTGCAGGTGGACGGCGGGGACGTGGAAGCCATCGCCGCAGCCCTGGAGCGCACCCGGCGGGGAGGCGATAAGCCCTACGCCGTGGTGCTGGACGCGGTGAAGGGACACGGCATCGCGGAAGCAGAGAACACCGAGATGAACCACAGCATGCCCATCAACGACGAGCGCTATGCCCGCTGGATGGCGGAGCTGCAGGCGGATCTGGCCGCATTGGAGGGATGAGTATGAAGATCGTATATACCGGTGAAATGGACCAGCGCCTCTGCAAAGAGGTCCTTGGCGCCACAATTGAAAAGATCGTGACCGAGGATGAGAACGCCATCTATCTGGACGCAGACCTGATGAGCTGCTCCGGCACCCTGAAATGGGCCAAGCAGAACCCCGATCGGGCCATCGACTGCGGCATCGCCGAAAGCAACATGGCCGGCGTGGCCGCGGGTCTCGCCGTGGCGGGCTATCGGCCCATCATCCACTCCTTCGGCCCCTTCGCTTCCCGCCGCTGCTACGACCAGATCTTCCTCTCCGGCGGCTACGGCAAGAACGACATCACCGTGATCGGCACCGATCCCGGCGTCACGGCGGCCATGAACGGCGGCACCCATATGCCTTTCGAGGACGTGGCTCTCTACAGCGTCCTGCCCGGCAGCACCGTCATCGACGTATCCGACCCCACCTGCCTCGAGAGCGTGCTCAAGCAGTGCGTCTACCGCCCCGGCGTCAAGTATATCCGGGTGGGCCGCAAGCAGCTGGCCAGGGTCTATGAGGACGGGACAGAGCTGCCCATCGGCAAGGCCGTCACCCTGCGGGAAGGCACCGACGCGGTGATCTTCGCCGCCGGCATCATGCTCCACGAGGCCATGCAGGCCGCCCTCTCCCTGGAGAAGCAGGGCGTGTCCGCGGCGGTGGTGGACTGCTTCACCATCAAGCCCCTGGACCGGGAAGCCGTGGTGGCCTGGGCCAAGAAGACCGGCGCCGTCGTGGTGGCGGAGAACGCCAACCGGCACGGCGGCCTCTATACCGCGGTGCTGGAAGCTTTGGCCGAGGCCTGCCCCGTGCCCGCCGCGTGCGTGGCCATCGAGGACGAGTTCGGCGAAGTGGGCACCCAGGGATATCTGCAGAAGCGGTTCGGCCTGACGGCGGCTCACATCGAGGAGCAGGTCAAGGCCGTCATCGCCAGGAAGAAAGCGGAATGAAGCTGACCTTTGGGTTTGGAAACAGCGTCCAGGAGGTGGAGGTCCCCGAGCGGAATCTGATCGGGGAGCTCCACGCCAACGACGTACCTTTGGGCCTTACCGGCGAGGCGGAGGTGATCCGCGCCCTTAGGGAGCCCATCGGCAGCCCCCGGCTCCGGGAGATCGTCTGTCCCGGGGAGAAGATCGCCGTCGTCACCAGCGACGTGACCCGGCCCATGCCCACCTGGGAGGTCATGCCCGCCCTGCTGGACGAGCTATACGCAGGCGGCGTCCGGCCGGAGGACATCACCCTGGTCTTCGCCTTAGGCAGCCATCGGCCCCAAACGGACGCGGAGCGCCGGAAGCTGGCCGGGGAGCGGGCCTATTCTGAGATCAAGTGCGTGGACAGCGACCCCGACGACTGCGTCTCCTACGGCGTGACCTCCCGGGGCACGCCCGTGGACATCACCCGGACGGTGGCCGAAGCGGATCGGCGCATCTGTCTGGGCAACATCGAATATCACTATTTTGCCGGGTATTCCGGCGGCGCCAAGGCCGTCATGCCCGGCGCGTCCACCCGGGCCGCCATCCAGGCCAACCACAGCCGCATGGTCCTGCCGGAGTGCTGCGCCGGGGCTTTGGAGACCAACCCCCTCAGGATGGACATCGAGGAAGCCGGGGCCATGGTGGGCATCGACTTCATTTTGAACGTGGTCCTCTCCGAGCACAAGGAGATCCTGAAGGCCGTCGCGGGAGACGTGACGAAAGCCCATCGGGCGGGCTGCGCCTTTTTGGACACCCTGTACCGGAAGGAGCTCACCGAGGCGGCGGACATCGTCCTGGTCTCCCAGGGCGGTGCGCCCAAGGATCTGAACCTGTATCAGACGCAAAAGGCTCTGGATAACGCCAAGCACGCCGTGAAGGACGGGGGTGTCATCATTCTCATCGGCTCCTGCCGGGAGGGCCTGGGGGAGAAGACCTTCGAAGAGTGGATGACCGCCGCGCCTACGGCCCATTCCCTCATCGAGCGCATCCAGCGGGAGTTCAAGCTGGGGGGCCACAAGGCCGCGGCCATCGCCATGGTGCTGGAGAAGGCGGAGGTGGATCTGGTGAGCGAGCTGGACGACGACTTCGTCCGTTCCCTGTTCCTGGTGCCTCAGCCCTCGGCTCAGGCGGCCCTGGACCATGCCTTCGCGAAGCTGGGCCCCGACGCCCGGGTGCTCAGCATGCCCTACGGCGGCTCCACCCTGCCGAAAGTCATCGAGAAATAAAGGAGATCGTTTCATGGATTACGCTAAGGAATCCCTGCGCCTGCATGGGGAGTGGAAAGGCAAGATCGAGGTCATCTCCAAGGTTCCCGTGAATAACAAGGAGGATCTGAGCCTCGCCTATACCCCGGGCGTAGCTCAGCCCTGTCTCGAGATACAAAAGGATATCAATAAAAGCTACGAGCTGACCCGCCGGCACAACCTGGTGGCGGTGATCACCGACGGCACCGCCGTCCTGGGTCTCGGCGATATCGGGCCCGAGGCGGGCATGCCGGTCATGGAAGGAAAATGCGCCCTCTTCAAGGCGTTCGCCGACGTGGACGCCTTTCCCATCTGCATCCGCAGCAAGGACGTGGACGAGATCGTCCGCACCATCTATCTCATCTCCGGCAGCTTCGGCGGGATCAACCTGGAGGATATCGCGGCGCCCCGCTGCTTCGAGATCGAGCGGCGGCTGAAGGAGATCTGCGACATCCCCGTGTTCCACGACGATCAGCACGGCACGGCCATCGTGGTCGGCGCCGCCGTTCTCAACGCCCTGAAGGTGGTCGGTAAACGGATCGACCGGGTGAAGGTGGTCATCAACGGCGCCGGGTCCGCGGGCATCGCCATCGGCAAGCATCTCCTGTCCCTGGGCGTGAAGCACCTCAAAATGGTGGACCGCTGCGGCATCCTCTGCGAGGGTGCCGATATGAACCCTGCCCAGGCGGAGATGGCGGACATCACGAACCCGGAACGACAAAGCGGGCTGCTGGCCGACGCCCTTCGCGACGCGGATATTTTCGTAGGCGTCAGCGCCCCCCATATCGTGTCCCGGGAGATGATCCGATCCATGGCGGAGAACGCCGTGGTCTTTCCCATGGCCAACCCGGTCCCGCAGGTCGAGCCGGAGGAAGCCAAGGCAGCCGGAGCGGCCATCGTGGGCACCGGCCGCAGCGATCACCCCAACCAGATCAACAACGTGTTGGTGTTCCCCGGCCTTTTCCGCGGTGCCCTGGACGTGCGCGCCCGGGAGATCAACGAGGAGATGAAGCTGGCCGCCTCCTATGCGTTGGCGGGGCTGGTTTCGGCGGATGAACTGAACGAGGACTATATCCTGCCCCGGGCCTTCGACAAGCGGGTGGGTCCTGCGGTGGCGGCGGCTGTGGCCGAGGCGGCGCGAAAGAGCGGCGTAGCCAGGATCTGAAAGGAGCATAGGATGGCGCTTTTTGACGCAACGAAAGTGAAGCTGGGCATCGCCCCCATCGGCTGGTGCAACGACGACATGCCTGAGCTGGGCGCGGAAAACACCTTCCGCCAGACCGTCAGCGAGATGGCTCTCGCGGGGTTCACGGGCTGTGAGATCGGCAACAAGTACCCCAAGGACCCCCGGGAATTGAAGTGGGAGCTGGACCTTCGGGGCATGCGGATCGCCAGCCGCTGGTTCTCCTCATTCCTGCTGACCAAGCCCTTGGAGGAAAACCTGGCGGAGTTCAATAAAGAATTGGACTTCCTCTCCGCCGTGGGCGCCGACCGGATCAACGTGTCCGAGCAGAGCTATTCCATCCAGGGCCAGATAAACACTCCCATCCTGACCGGGAACCATAAGCACGTCATGAACGACGAGGAGTGGGATCGGCTCTGCAAGGGCCTTAACGCCCTGGGCAAGGTTGCTCGGGAGCGGGGCTTCAAGCTCTGCTTCCATCACCACATGGGCACCGTGGTCCAGACCGCCGCGGAGACGGACCGGATGATGGCCAACACCGATCCCCGGTACGTGTTCCTCTGTTACGACACGGGCCACTTCACCTTCGCCGGGGAGGACCCCCTCGTCATGTTGAAGAAATACGTGGACCGGGTGGGCCACGTCCATCTGAAGGACATGCGCCTTTCCGTGGTGAAGGAGGCCCGGGACAAGGATTGG
>JAZRUD010000345.1:0-1306 GCA_045652385.1 Clostridia bacterium | reverse complement strand
CGTGGTCCCCGGCAAGGGCATCAAGCCCTTCATCGAGGACGGCGTCATCAAGAGCGGTCCCGACACCATCCTGGGCGGCGACGACAAGTCCGGCATCTGCGGGATCCTCGAAGCCGTCACCACGATCCTGGAGAAGGGCCTCCCCCACCGCACCGCTGAGGTGGTTTTCTCCATCGGCGAGGAGGGTGGCATGCGGGGCGCCAAGGCCTTCGACATGAGCCAGCTCCAGAGCAAGCGGGCCTTCGTGCTGGATTCCTCCGGCGACGTGGGCAAGGTCATCGTAGGTGCGCCGGGCCAGATCAAGATCTTCGCCGACGTGGTGGGCAAGCGGGCCCATGCCGGCCTTGCGCCGGAGCAGGGTATCAGCGCCATCCAGGTGGCCGCTAAGGGCATCGCCAAGATGAACCTGCTGCGCATCGACGAGGAGACCACCTGCAACATCGGCACCATCAAGGCCGAGTACGCCACCAACATCGTGCCCGATCGGGTGAGCCTCATCGCCGAGGTCCGCAGCCGCAACTTTGACAAGCTCAACGCCCAGGCCGCTCACATCAAGGATTGTCTGCAGGCCGCCTGCGACGAGGCCGGCGCCAAGCTGGAGATCGAGCTTAGGACCAACTACGTTTCCTACAACGTGGCCGAAGGCAGCGACACCGTGAAGATGGTGCTGGACGCAGCCGAGCGCGTGGGCGTGAAGGGGTTCACCGCCCTGGGCGGCGGCGGCAGCGACGCCAACATCTTCAACCGTAACGGTATCGAGGCCGTGGTGCTGGGCACCGGTATGACCAAGGTCCACACCACCGAGGAGATCCTGAAGATCGAGAATCTGAACAACATCGCCGAGCTGGCCTTCCAGCTTTTGACCGCGGAATAAGGAGCCCCTATGAGCGCGCTGGATAAGATCGATTTTGAAGCCCTGGGGCAGGAGCTTATCGCCATCCGCCGGGACTTCCACAAGTACGCCGAAAGTGCCTGGACCGAGTATCGGACCACGGCCCGGATCATAGCGGAGCTGGAGAAGCTGGGGCTGCCGGTGAAATTCGGGCCCGAGATCCACACGCCGGAGAAGATGTTCGGCCTGCCCAAGCCCTCGGTCATGGAGGCCTGCTATGAGCGGGCCCTCTCCGAGACCGACCGGCCCGACCTGATCGAAAAGATGAAGGGCGGCTTCACCGGCTGCATCACCGAGATCGTGGGCGCAAAACCCGGCCCCATCGTGGGCGTCCGGGTGGACATCGACTGCAACGATCTCGAAGAAGCGTACACCCCGGAGCATATCCCTGCGGCGGAAGGGTTCCGATCCGTT
>JAZRUD010000344.1:0-6357 GCA_045652385.1 Clostridia bacterium | reverse complement strand
CCCCTTCTGGACCGACAGGGCTATCTGCGAGATCGAGCTCTCCGACGAGCACGCCCCGGTGGTCCTGCCGCCCAAGCTTCGCCTTATCCGCGAGGTCACCGACGACCCCGCCTACCGCAACGCCGCCCTGGCCCAGGCCCTGCCCCAGGAGACGTTGCCCGAGAAGGAGCCCATAGAGGCGTTGTTTCAGTGGAAGCGGTTTACAGATGTCATAGAGGAAGACCCCCTGGACGGCTTCAGCGGCTTTCATATGTCCAAGATCTATGAGCTGGAGGCGGACCGCCCCGCCCCCGCCGCTATACGGCGCTTCCTCGAAGAGCGGCCGGACGTGGCGTACTGTGAGAGCCAGGGCGATTTCAGCTATCTGTATCTGAAGAACCCGACCTATGTGATGATCGGTTCCAAGGAGGACGCCAAAGCGCTGGCGGAAGCCGAACCGACGCTCATGGCCGATTGTCGCCGGGAAAACATCCATATTATCGGAGGAAAGTACACCCGGTTCTGGGACTGTTTTGACCAGGCTTCCTATTACATTTCCACGGAAGAATATCCGGGTTCGGTGGACGACGCCGCTGTCTACGTCTCTGTGACGCTGAAAAAGGAGGAGGGCTGACGAACGTATCTATGACCCCTCCAAATAGACCAATATACCTCGGGCGATGGCTTCGGCGATCGCCTTTTGATATTCTGGCTCCTGCAGCAGTCGTTCCTCCTCTGGATGGCTGAGAAAGCCGCACTCCACCAGTGCGGCGGGGCAAGGGGGCACCCGGGTCACGAAGTTGTTGCCGGGGTTCGGGAGCCGGGGCGGAAGGTCCAGGGCGCTGGTAAGGCTGTCGATGACGGCGGCGGCCAGGGCCTGACCGGCTTCCGCGCCCGCCTGATAGAAGGCCATGGGCCCCCGGACCCGCCGATCGGTAAACTTGTTCATATGGATGGATATTGCCGCGTCCGCGCCGTCGGCGGAAAGGAGCTGCCCGCGCCGGGCCATGTCCTCCCTTTTGGTGCTCCCCAGGGCCTCTGGGTCGGTCCGGGTCATGAGCACCCGCACGCCGGCGTCCTCCAGGGCCTCCTGGACCAACAGGGCCACCTGCAGATTCAGATCGCTCTCCCGCACGCCCGTGTCCGGCCCGGACGCCCCGGCGTCGAAGCCGCCGTGTCCCGCGTCCAGGATCACGTACCATCGACCGGGGGTGGGCAGCGGCTCCCGTTCAGGCGTGTCCGCGGCCTCGGCGCAACCCAGCAGCAGCCCCAAAAGCAAAATAAAAAGCCTGTTCTTCACAGGCTCAGTGTATGTGCGCTTTCCAATTATAATTCTGCGATCAGCCGGGGCACGAATTTGAGATGGTCCGCCGAGACCAGGGTATAGGCCGTTCCTTCATATTCCCCTTCGAATCCCCCCAGGCAGGAACGCCCGTGCAGGTGCCCGTAGACGCATCGGTCCGCGCGTCCCGTCAGGAGCTTGGCGAAGTCCGTGGGCTCCCCCTTCTCGTTGAAGGGCGGGTAATGGAGCATGAACAGCCGCAGTCGCCCTTCCCGGGCGTCCATGGCGGCGAGGGACAGGCTCAGCCGGAGCTTTTCCCGTTCGAAGATCTTCCGATCCTTGCTCTCAGAGAAATCGGCGCTCATGGGGGTGTTCCAGCCCCGGGTCCCGCCGACGATCGCGTCGCCCCAGATCAGGGCGTTGTTCTGCACCGCCAGCACGGACGGGGGCAGGATGCTCTGGACCTTGGTATACCCGGTCCACCAGTAGTCGTGGTTCCCTCGAAGCAGGATCTTGGTCCCCTTGAGACCGTGGATGAAGTCCAGGTCCGCCTGGGCTTCCTCCAGCCGGAGCCCCCAGCTGATGTCGCCGGGGATCAGCACCAGATCCTCCTCGCCCACGGTGTCCTGCCAGCCTTCCCTGAGCCGATTCACGTGGTTCGCCCACCCCGGCCCGAACACGTCCATGGCCTTGTTCTCCACGGACAGGGAAAGGTGCAGATCACCGATGGCAAAGATACGGGGCATGCTTACTCCTCGTCGCTGTCTTCGTCGTCCACGTCCTCTTCGATGGGCATATCCGCCTCGTCGGCCCGGAGCTTGTCGGCCATGAGCTCCAGCTCGGCCTCCCGCTTCTGCTCCCGCAGGCACTCCTCGCACAGGTCGTGGCCCTTCACCGCAGGCGCTTCGCCGCAGTTGGAGCACATGACCACCTCTTCCTCCTCCACGACGGCGGCCTTGCGCCGCTTCATGGCGGAGGCGCACACGTGGCAGATGGTCTCGCCGGGCTTGAGATAATTCAGTTCACACTTGGGGCATTTCCGTAACGCCATAATTCCATCTCCTGGGTAGTTCTCGACCCATAGTATGCGTTCTTGTTATGGTTCTGTCAAGGGTTCCGTTTCAATTTCTTTCGCAGAAATCAGCTTTTCCGAAACGACGCTTCCAAGACGCTCGAGGAGCGCGTCCCGTCCCTCGCCGGTCTCGCTGGAGAAGGGGAGCCCCCAGGGCGGCGCGCCCACCAGCTTGGCGTTCTGGTTGGCCGCCTGCTGGCGCTTTGACTTGGCCACTTTGTCCGCCTTGGTGGCTACGATGGTGAAGGGGATGCCGTAGTAAAGGAGGAACTGGAACATCTGCCGATCCTCGCCCGTGGGCTCGTGGCGGATGTCCAGCAGCAAAAACAGATGATCCACCCGGCCGGAGGTGAGATAGCTCTCCATGAGCTTTCCCCAGCTCTCCCGCTCGCCCTTGCTCCGCTGGGCGAAGCCGTACCCCGGCAGGTCCACCAGATAGAAGCTGTCGTTGACGAGATAATAGTTCACCAGCCTTGTCTTGCCCGGAGCGGAGCTGATCCGTGCCAGCTTTCCGTTGCCGGCAAGACAGTTGATGAGGCTGCTTTTCCCCACGTTGCTCCGGCCCACCAGGGCGATCTCCGGCCGCTTCTCGGGGTAGCCGCCCCCCTGGCCCACGCTGGTAAGGAAGATGGCCTTTTTGATGCGAAAGGGTTCCATAGGCACTCCTTTTTGGGTTTATGCTGTGAGTATATCCGCAATTTGTCCCCAGCGCAAGTGGCCATGACATTTCACAGTTTGTTTCATTGTCACTTTTCCTCGAAAATGGTATGCTTTTATCATCAAAAACTGGGTTTTTATGCTCACGAAAGGAAACGCTATGGGTTTGTTCTCCTCCTCCGACATCGGGGTGGATCTGGGCACCGCCTATTCCCTCATCTACGTGCGGGGCAAGGGCATCGTCCTTCGGCAGCCCTCCGTGGTGGCCGTGGAGCGCGGCACCGGCAAGATGGCCGCCCTGGGCGAGAAAGCCAAGGAGATGCTGGGCCGGGCTCCCGACGATCAGCTGGTCTTTCGGCCCCTGCAGGACGGGGTGATCGCCAATTTGGACGCCACGGAGCGCATGCTCTCCGCCTTCTTCCAGGAGGTGGTGGGCAGCCGCATCTTTTTCAAGCCCCGGGCAGTCATCGCCGTCCCCAGCCAGGCCACGGAGGTGGAGAAGCGGGCCGTCATCGAGGCCAGCGAAGGCGCCGGCGCCCGGTATACCTACCTCATCGAGGAGCCCATGGCCGCCGCCATCGGCGCGGGCATCGACGTCTTCTCTCCCAAGGGCGCCATGGTCCTGGACATCGGCGCGGGCACGTCCAACATGCTGGTCACGTCCCTGGGCAAGCTGGTGAAGGCCACCTCCATCAAGGTGGGCGGCGACAAGTTCGACGCGGCCATCGTCCGCTATTTTAAGCGCCAGCACGGCATCGTCATCGGCCTCACCGCCGCGGAGGATCTGAAGATCCGCTTCGGGTCCGCCTACCCCCGCAAGGAGGAGATCCTCATGGACGTGAAGGGCCGCTCCCTGGGCGGCGGGCTGCCCCTGGCCTTGCAGCTGGGCAGCAACGAGATCACCTACGCCCTCTCGGAGCCCCTCCGGGCCATCGTGGAGGAGCTGAAGGACGCCCTGGAGCAGACCCCCGCCGAGCTCTGCGGCGATATCACCGAGACCGGCATCTGCCTTACCGGCGGCAGCGCCCAGCTCTACGGCCTCGATAAGTTCATCTCCGAACAGACCGGCGTCCCCTGCTACGTGGCCGAAGACCCCGCCTCCTGCGTGGCCATCGGCGCGGGCCGGGTGCTGGAGGACCTCAAGACCTACCGCAGCGTGCTCTATGATTATCGGCGAGGAGACTATTACGAGGCGTAACCTTTTGATTCTGTATTTGCCGCTTTTTCTTTTCAGTGAAAAACAAAAGCGGCGGAAAAAGAAAAGCACAAATATGATAAGGGGATCGGCTGTGAAAGTCGATCCCCTTGGTTGTATCTTCGGGCGGCTTATTTGTTTCCCTTGGCCCGGTTGTGGGACTTGCAGAGCATCTGACAGTTCGTTGCGTCCGTGGCCCCGCCGTGACTCCATGCCGTCACGTGGTCGGCGTCCATCTCGTTCATGCGGTAGATGCGCTTGGCGTTGTTGTCGTGGCCGATGGCGCAAAAGGGGCAGTTGGAAACGCCCTTCTCCATGGCATCCTTCGTCTGCCTGTCATACACCGTCTTCTTCGTCCTATCGTCGAACACCCGCACGTTCAGCAGGGAGGTGTCCTGCTCCCCGCCCAGGATATATTCGAACACGCCCCGCTTGTTGGTCACCTGGGAATCCGCCAGCAGCTCGTCCACCCGCTTCGTCAAGGCATCCTTAGAATAGGCGTTGGTGTGATACTGCCGGTACAGCCGCCCCCAGTCCAGGCCGCAGACCTCGCTGCCCGTGTACTCGAACACGGAATCCACCCAGTCGATGACTGTGTCGAAGTGGTTTTTCAGCTCGTTGATGGCCGTATCGTTCCGATGCTGGGACATATACCCGTCGATATCCCCGTCGCTGATCCAGCTGAGGGCCGTTTCCAAAATGGCCTGCCGTTTGGGGTCTCCCTTCACGTAGGTCTTCCAGCGGTTCATGTTGGCGTTGCCCGTGTTGGAAAACACCGCCCGGGCCTTCGTCACGAAGGGGCCGTGATAGGAGGCGTTGCGCAGCTCCTGCTTCACCAGCGGCACTCCGGCGATATTGATGGTCTCGAACCATTCCTGTATCTCCGAAGGCTCCCCCTCGCAGACGTAGATGGTCAGCTTTGTGTCCAATATCCGAAGCTGTTCGTCATAGTCAAGACTCTTGAGATACCGCGGCTTCCCCTTCCAGTTGACGGCGAAGGGCCAGGTGTTGTTGACGAATCGGGCGAAGGACGTGATGCGCTGCTGCCCGTCCAGGACCTCATACATCCCGTCGGCGTTCTTCACGAAATAGATAAGGCCCAAAGGTAGCCCCTTGAGCAGCGATTCCACCACGGCCACGTCCTTTTTGCCGTCGCCGTAGATATAGTTGCGCTGATACTCCGGCTGGATGATGAGCTGGCCGTTCAGGCCGAACAGCCCCTTTCCCTCGTTCTTGTCGTAGACAAAGCCCCGGCAGATGTCCCGGACGGTCCAATCCGTATGAAGGATCGTTTTCATCAGGCATTGCCTCCCTTCTTCGGACGGATGAGTATGCGTTTATATGGAACCTTAGCTGTTCCTGCGCTTGATATTATACACGCAAGGCGATTGCCTTGTTTGTAGCTTCCAGTATTGCCTTGGGCATAATACAAATCAACAAAGTGTTGACTCATACCCTGCCACCCTTCAGGAGTTATATCTGCATCAGCACATCCAACAATATCAAACTGATCGGGATTATACTTATCCATAAAAGTGATTGGAACGCCCATTACGCCGTCATAGTCAGATGGGATGCATTCAGTTAATGGTACTTCTATCGCGTTGTAGTTAATGTAATGGGGATACTCAATTGCTCCATAATCAGATTCACATATTACTCGCAATGCTTTGTTGAATTTCAAATTGTGAACCATTGTATCAAGCAAAAGGGTTTCATGTCTTTTTCCATGTTCTATGTTGGTAAACCAGCATACCCCAGGAACATTGATAATCATATTGCCCTTCCCATCACTTTTTGCTTTATTGCTCTTGATCTCAATATTCTTAGGTAGCATCATCCACCGCCCTCCGTTAAGAGATGTAAACCCAACCCACATTCTATTCTCTTTCAATAGAGGGAATATTTCCTTATAGGTGATCGCGTTCTTATTCCCCATAACAATAAACTTTTTTCCTGCCTCAAATATCCATTCTATAAAACCCTTTTTTCCATTTTTCGTTCTGAATTGTGTGAACGGCGGATTGGTGGTGATAATGTCCGCCTCGTCCCGAAGCCTGCAGACCTCGGCGGAGCGAAAGTCGCCGTCGCCGTTGAGATAGCCGGAAAACTCGATATCGTCCATATCGATGGCGCCCGAACGGTTGGCGTCCCGAATTAGGGTGAACAGCT
>JAZRUD010000343.1:0-1299 GCA_045652385.1 Clostridia bacterium | reverse complement strand
CTCCATGGGCTTCACCCTCATCATCTGCCGCCTGGAGGCGGCCTTCGACGTGCGCATCCCCAACCGCCAGTGGCAGAAGCTATCCACCCTGGGGGACGTGGTGGACGCCATCGAGAAGCGGATGCCCAAGGCATGAGCGTGTACGAAAAAAGCTATCGGCTGCTGAGCAGCGACGTGGACGCGGACCGGCGGCTCAGGCTCAGCCGCCTGTTCACCTTCCTGCAGGAGGCGTCCATCGCCCACACCACGGCTTTGGGCATGGGCCGGGAGAAGACCCTGGACAAAGGGCTCCTCTGGATCGTCACTCTGCAGCAGGTGAAGGTGGATCGGCTCCCGGTCTACGACGAGGACGTAAAGCTCCTCTCCTGGCCCGGGGAGACCATGCACCTCTACTTCCCCCGGTACTACCGGATGGAGGACAGGGAGGGCCGCACCCTGCTCACCGGCAGCGCCCTCTGGGCCCTCATGGACCGGGAGAGCCGGAAGATGGTGTTCCCCGAGGACCACGGCGTCCGCATCGACGGGGAGAAGGGGGAGAGGCCCCTGCCTCTGCCCGCCGCTCCCAAGCCCGCCCGGGAGGGGACGAGGGAGGAGTTCACCGTGCCCTACAGCTACGTGGACTTGAACGGGCACATGAACAACACCCGGTATCTGGACCTTGCGGAGGATCGGATGCCGGAGGATCTGCGCGCGCGGCCCATCCGGGAGGTGCGGGCGGAATTCAGCGGCGAAGCGAAGTCGGGTGAGGCCGTGACCCTGACCTACGGGGTGCAGGGGGCCGCCTTCCTGCTCAGCGGGGACAGGGAGCGGAAGCTGTTCCGGCTGAATCTGATGTATGAGGACTGATCTTTGATCCAAGTATAAGGAGGTATGAACATGGGTGTTTTATCCGGCCTGGAGCCGAAAGCGGTATTTGCTTTCTTCGAGGATTTGTGCGCTCTGCCCCACGGCTCCCGGCACACGAGGCCCGTCAGCGATTACATGGTGGCCTTCGCCCAGCAGCGGGGCCTCAAATATCGCCGGGACGAGGTGAACAACGTCATTATCTGGAAGGACGCCGCCCCCGGCTATGAGGACGCGCCGGCGGTCATGCTCCAGGGGCACATGGACATGCTGGTGGAGAAGGAGCACAACTGTACCCGGAACACGGAGGAGGTCGGCCTGGACATCTTCGTGGCGGGGGACGAGATCGGCGCCCACGGCACCACCCTGGGGGCGGACGACGGCATCGGCGTGGCCATGGCCATGGCCGTGCTGGCCGACGATCAGCTGCGGCACGGACCCCTCGAGTGCGTGTTC
>JAZRUD010000342.1:0-1112 GCA_045652385.1 Clostridia bacterium | reverse complement strand
GCCATCGGCGGTGACGGTACCTTCCGGGGTGCCTCCGACCTCTGCCGCTACGGGATCCCCTGCATCGGCATCCCCGGCACCATCGATAACGATATTACCTGTACCGATAACTCCATCGGCTTTGATACGGCCATGAACACCGCCATCGAGGTCATCGACCGCCTGCGGGATACCTGCGAATCCCACGCCCGGTGTAACGTGGTGGAGGTCATGGGCCGGAATGCCGGCTACATTGCTCTTGAGACCTCCATTGCCGTAGGCGCCACCGCCGTGATCGTGCCGGAGGATCCTGACTATCGCGAGGAAGAGCTCATCGAGAAGATCCGTTCCTGCCGGGCCGCCGGCAAGCGGAACTTCATCGTGGTGGTGGCCGAAGGCGTCAAGGACTACGCCGAGGGGCTGGCCGGCCGGGTCCAGGCCGGAACCGGGGTCGAGACCAAGTTTGCCCGCCTGGCCCACATCGTCCGGGGCGGCTCGCCGTCTCTTGCCGACCGGGTGCTGGCCTCCCGTATGGGCGTTGCCGCCGTGGAATACCTGCTGGGCGGCAAGCAGAACGTCTCCGTCTGCGAGCGCAACGGCGCCATGGTGGCCACCGACATTCACACCGCCATCGTGGTGGACCAGATGTATAAGAGCACCTTTAACCCCGCCGTGGCCTATCCTCACGAGGAGCTGAAGGCCTACACCGAGGAGGAGGTCCGGGAGATGGAGGACTTCTGCCGGATGCGAGTCCGGGAGGTGCAAGAGTTCCTCGCCATTTCGGAGGACATTTCCAACTACAAATAACACGGCTCCCCCAAGGGAGCAGGAAGAGGTCGTTTGATGAACCATCCCATGAACCAATCGCCCGTCCGCCGCTACCGTCGCCAGAAGGGGCACGATTCCCTTCGCTATCTGACGCTTCTCGTCATGGTGCTGGTGATCGTGGTGGGCCTGGCGGTCTTTATCATGTCCCTGACGGGGACGGGGCTGTTTTCCGACGAAAAGCCCACCGGCGACGTGACCGAGTCGGAGTCGGACGGTGAGGAGAGCACGGAGGAGACGGATGAGACCTCCGAGAAGCCCATCGTCATGCCGGACGACGACATTACCTACCGCTACGTCAGCATGAC
>JAZRUD010000341.1:0-5273 GCA_045652385.1 Clostridia bacterium | reverse complement strand
GTCGATCAGGACCGGGCCGGGTCGTCCGCTTTCGGCGAGGCGGAACGCCTTGTCCATGATGTCAGGCAGGGCCTCGGGGTCGTCCACCCGCCAGACGCGCTTGCACACCGGCTCCAGTAGCCGATACTGGGAGGCGTCAATGTGCATGTTGACCTCCTGATGGGGGTGCTTGCCGTAATAGTAGCTGGGCACGTCGCCGGCGATGACCACCATGGGGATGGAGTCGAAGGCCCCGTTGGCGACGCCGGTGATGACGTTGGTCACGCCGGGGCCCACATGGCACATAACCACGGAGGCCGAATGGGTCACCCGGGCATAGCCGTCGGCCGCCAGGGACGCCACGGACTCGTGGCGGTTGGAGATATATTTCAGTTTCTTGGCGCGGGACAGAGCATCCAGCATTCCGATGACCGTGTGTCCGCACAGGCCGAAGATATAGCGCACGCCGCGGCGCTCCAGATAATCGACCATCAGATCGGCAGTTGTTTTTTTACTCATAAAACCTCCTTGAAATTAGCGCTGAGGGGCATGCCCTGCCCTGTCGGGCAGCTCTGGACCTGTTTACCGTCCGCAGAGCCGGTTGCGCCGGCAAAAATCGTCGAAAACCTCTCCGCGCTGGATCACAAAGTCCCGAAAACATTCCACCGCGGGAGACATATAATTTGATTTGTTCCACATCATATACAGAGTACGCACGTGCTCGATGGAACGAATATGCACGAGGCGCACGTTGTAGGGCGCGCCGCTTATGGGGTAGGGCGTGATGGCCACGCCGTAATCGGCAGCCACCAGACTATACATGAATAAGTCGTGCTCCGTTTCCATGGTGATCTTCGGCTGAATGCCCCGGCAGGCAAACATGCCGTCGATCTGCTGCCGGATCTGACAGTTATCGGTGTAGGCGATGAGCTCCTCCCCGTTCAACTCCTCCAGATCCACCTCGCTCTGGCTGGCCAGGCGATGGCGGCTGGATACCAGCAACACCAGCTCATGGTGCCCCACCGGAGCATATCCGATGTCCGGATGATCAATCTTTGTAGCGAACGCCAGATCCACGGTGCCCGACAGCAGATGATCCTTGAGCAGCATAAAGTTTTGATGGTTCGTCTGAACGTGAACGTTCAGCCGTTTCGTTTCGGAGATATACTGAATGATCAGATCCGGCAGAAAGGTGATCAGGGACGGGAAGCAATCGATGATGATCGAACCGGAATTCGGGTCGATCGCGTCCCGAACGGTGTTGATGCCGTTCTCCAGCGCGCTCAGGGAATCCGTTACATAGGGCAGCAGCATCCTGCCGTACTTCGTCAGAACCACGTTGCGTCCGGCCCGGGTGAACAATTCCACATTCAGCTCTTCCTCCATCCCCCGGATGGCATGGCTGAGGCTGCTTTGGGTGATGGAAAGCTTTTCCGCAGCTTTGGTAAAATGCTCCAGTTCAGCGACCACCTTGAAATACTGTAGTTGCTGCAAGTTCATCCGGCAGTCCTCCCTCCATATGTCTGTATACAGTATGGGCTAAGCCGAACATGTCTGTCAACCTTTTGAAGTGAGCCGACGCTGTTCTCTGCGCCGGCTCACATTCAACGATACGAACGCAACGGAGTGGCTTACTTGGCGAGCTCGTTCTGCAGGAGCGTGCCGAGGCCGTTGATCTGGTTGGTGTCGATGTCGGTGTAAAGAGCCTTCACGGCATCGAGGTTCAGGATGTTGTCATAGAAAGCGGCATCGTATTCGATGAGGGTCATGCCGCCGTTCACCAGGATCTGCTTGTTGTCCTTGTCGATCTGCGCCAGCTGGGGCCGCATGTACTCCAGGGCCTCGGTCACAGCCTGGTTCAGAGCCGCCTGATAGGCGGGGGCGAGGCTGTTGTAGGTGTCCTTGTTGATGCAGATCTGGTTGCAGTACAGGATGTGGTTCGTGCACGCGAGGTACTTCTGGACCTCCTGGAAGTTGGCGCCCACGCAGGTGTCGGCGGCGTTCTCTTCCGCGTCGATGGTGCCCTGCTGCAGCGCGATGTACACCTCAGCCCAGGCAAGAGGCGTGGGCTCGGCGCCGATGGCGCTCCAGAAGGCCATGTGGTTCTTGTTCTCCATGGTACGGATCTGCATGCCGGCGAAGTCCTCAAGGGTCTTCAGATCCCGGTTGGCGGTGGTCAGACGGTAGGTGGCGTTCTGGAGGAAGCCCAGCAGGTGCAGGTCGGCCTTCTCGTAGGCGGCGCCGATGGCGGTGTTGAAGTCGTTGCTGCCGTTGAGGACGGAATTGATCTTGTCGCCGTCATACTTGGAGAAGACCATGGGCAGATCGAACACGGCCATCTCGGGAATGAAGGAGACGATGGGCGCGGTCTGGCAGACCACGATGGCGATGTCGCCCGCCTGAGCCTGACGGAGCAAGTCGGCGTCGCCGCCCAGATCGCCGTTGGGATGGTAGTCGATGGTCAGCTTGCCGCCGGTGATCTCGGAGACCCGCTTGGCGACGTACTCGCCGAAGATCTGGCCCGCAGCGCCTTTGCCGGTGGAGTCGGCGCCGATCAGCTCAACAGCGGCGAGATCGGCATAGGGATCGTTGGTCGTCGTGGTGGTGTTGTTGGCCGCGGGAGCGGGGGTCGTGGTCTCGGCAGTCTTGGAGCTGCAGGCAACCAGGCCCAGCACCAGCAGTACGGTCAGTACGATGGAAAGTAGCTTCTTCATGTGTTTTCCTCCTGATAGTATTTCCTGTGGTGGTCTATGTTCATCCGCCGGGATAGCAGCGGCGAATTCCTTATGTTCGAATCAAAGCAGCGCGGTGCTGAAGAAGGGCACGTAGGTGATGAGCAGCAGGGCGATGACGAAGGCGATCATAAACGGCAGCGCCTTCTTCGCCACAGCCATGGGCTGCTTCTCGGCCAGGTTGCCGGCCACGAACAGGTCGAGACCGAAGGGCGGCGTGGCAAGGCCGATGGATAGGCAGCAGACCAGGATGACGCCGAAGTGGACCGGGTGTCCGCCCAGCGCTTCCACCGCGGGGAGCAGGACCGGCGCCAGGATGATGATGGCGGGGCCGGTGTCCATGACCATGCCCAGCAGCAGGAAGATGACCATCAGCACCGTGAGCACCGAGGCGGTGGAGTGGAAGTTGGAGAGAATGAAGCTTTCGATGGTCTTGGTGGCCTTGGTCAGGGACAGGACGCGGCCGAAAGCGGTGGCGAAGGCCAGCACGAAGGCGAGGCCGCCGTAGGTCTTGACGGCGTTGCGCAGGAAGGGGATCAGGTCCTTCACCTTGATGGTCTTATAGATGAAGAGGGACACGATCAGGGCGTAGAACACACTGATGACGGCGGCTTCCGTGGGCGTCACGAAGCCGGTGTAGATGCCGCCCAGCACGATGATGGGGCACAGCAGGGCCCAGAAACTGTTCTTGAACAGCTTCCAGAAGCCTTCCTTGCGGATCTCCGCCATCTTCGCGTCGATCAGGGCCCGGTCCTCGCCGTTGCGCTTGCAGTACACCACGGCGTAGATCATCATGAACAGGCCGATCAGGATGCCGGGCAGCACGCCGCCAAGGAACAGATCGCCCGTGGAAACGCCTGTGGCCAGGGAATAGAGAACGAAGGGAATGGACGGCGGGATGATGACGCCGAGGCCGCCCGCGACGGCCACGAGACCGGCGCTCCAGGTCTTGTCATAGCCCATGCTCACCAGGAACGGGATGCACATGCTGCCGACGGCGGCGGTGGTGGCGGGACCCGAACCGGAGATGGCGCCGTAGAACAGGCAGGTCAGAATGACGGCGCAGGGAAGGCCGCCGGTGAACCGGCCCACGAAATAGCTGAAGAAGTTGAACAGCCTCCGGGAGATGCCGCCCTCGGCCATGATGACGCCGCCCAGGATGAACAGGGGGACGGCCAGGATGGGCGTGGAGTTGGCGCCGGAGAAGGTGTTGTTGATCACCTGGGCGATGGTGCCGCCCTTGGACAGCAGGAGGATCGGAGCCACGGAGCCCGCGATCATACTCACGCCGATGGGAACGGAGATGGCGATCCCGATCAAGAACACAAGAAATACGATGATTGCCGGCATTACACGTTCCCTCCCTCTTCTGTCTGCTCCTCTATCTGCTCCGCCTTTTTGCCTGCCTCAGCCTCTTCGGCCGCCTCCTCCATGGTCTTTTCGATGGTGGACTTCTCCTTCTTGTTGAAGTCGCGCACATGGATGATGAACATCTGGATGCCGCGCAGGGCGCCGAGGACGAAGCCGACCATCATGAAGATGTAGACGATCCACATGGGCCAGCGCATGGCGGGGGACGTTTCATTGCTGATGCGGATCTTGGTGATGACGCCGACGGCATAGTAGGCCAGCAGCGCCATGGCCGAGATCGTGACCAGGTCTACGAACAGATTGATGATCTTCCTCGCCTTCTGGGGCATGGCGTCCAGCAGCACGCTGACGCGGAGCATGCTCCCCCGGCGGATGGTATAGGGAAGGGAGATGAAGACGCTCCATATCCACATGAAGCGGCAAAACTCCTCCGCCCAGGTCAGCGCCGGGATCCACGGCACGTTTCGAATGATGACCTGGACCATTTCCACCACGGCGATCAATATGAGGAAGATGACGAGAAACACTTCCTCAAAGGATTCGTCCAGCCATTTGATCACTTTCATGCGTTTCCTCCTTTTATATAAAGCGGAAGCTTATTTTCCGCCGGCCTTCTCCGCCAGGATGTCCAGCAGCTCCTGCCGCATGGACGCCACCGGTGCTTCGCCGCCGGTCCAAAGCTCGATCTGCGCCACGCCCTGATAGAGGGACATGCCCAGGCCGTTGAGGATGCGGGCGCCCTTCGCCTCGGCATCCAGCAGGAACTGGGTCTTCAGCGGGTTGTAGCAGGCGTCGAAGTAGAACTGTTTCGGGCAGATGCACTCCACCGGCAGGGGGCTCTTGCCCACGGAGGAACCCATGCCCACGCCCGTGGCGTTGATGACCACGTCCGCTTCCCCGATCCGGCTGAAGTCCTCATAGGGGATGAACTCGGCCACGGGGGCGAAATTCTCGTTCAGGTCCTTCACCAGCGCTTTGGCGCTCTCCTCGTAATAATCCATCAGCAGTATCTTTGCCGCGCCGTAGTACGCCAGCACCGAGCAGATGGCCCGTCCGGCGCCGCCGGCGCCCATGCAGAAGTAGGTCTTGCCGGCCACGTCGAAGCCGCCCTCCTCCAGGATGGATTTATAGAACCCGATCCCGTCGGTGTTGTAGCCGATCAGCTTCCCGTCCCGCTTCACCACGGTGTTG
>JAZRUD010000340.1:0-1186 GCA_045652385.1 Clostridia bacterium | reverse complement strand
AGCTGGGGGTTCTCCTCCACGTCGGAAAAGACGGCGGCGATCTCGGGGATCTCCCGCTGCAAGGCCTCCACCCTGCCCCGGAGGAACTTGTCGCAGACCACCAGGCAGCGGTCCGCCCCCTGCTCTCTCAATACGTCCCCGAGCTCGGCGATCTTGCCCCAGCCGAAGCGGATGACCACCGGCTGGCGATAGAGAAACTCAAGCCCCATAGATCTCGTCCTCGATGGCGCTGACCCTGGCGGCGAACCTGTGCATGTTCGCGGCCCGCCAATCCTCCAGATCCTGGCACCAGGCGGTGGCGAGGAAGGTCTTCACCATCTCCACGGCCATCTCCGGCCCCACGATCCAGCCGCCCATGCAGAGGACGTTGGCGTTGTTGATGGCCCGGGCCATCTTGGCGGAATAGACGCCCTCGCAGGCCACGGCGTAGACGCCCTTATACTTGTTGGCCACCACGCTCATGCCCGCGCCGGTGCCGCAGATCAGGATGGCCTTCTCGTAGGCGCCGCTCTGGACGAGGGGGGCCACCTCGCTGGCCACCTGATAGTAGGGGTGCACCGCGTTCAGATCGGTGGTGCCCAGATCGTCGAATTCGATCCCCGCCTCCAAAAGGTATGCTTTCACGGCCTCCTTGGCCGCAAAGCCGGACTTGTCGCTGCCGATGGCGATCTTCATAGTGATTATCCTCCTTATATCGTTTATACTCGTGTATGGTTTACCAGTCGCTGTCCCAATCGGTGCCGCCGGAATCCCAGCTGTCGTAGCTGCCGGAGTCCCAGCTGCTGCCCGAATCCCAACTGCTGCCCGAATCCCAACTGCTGCCCGAATCCCAGCTGCTGCCGGAGTCCCAGCTGCTGCCGGAGCTGCCGGAACTGCTTCCGGAATAGGACGGATGCAGATCGTCCCAGACGTTCGAATCGGTGAAGCTCTCCGAGCCCCAGCCGCTGTCCCAGTCCTCCCCCTGATAGGTGGTGTCGTAGGACCCCTGGGGGGCGTCCGCCTCTGACCAGTCCGTCCCGTCGAAGCTGTACCAGTTGTCCGCCGGGTCGTAGTATTTCCCGTAATAGTAGAACAGGTCTTCGCCGAAGCGGTAATAGCCGTCCCGGCTGTGCCGGTCGCTTTGGGTGGCGATGACGAAGGAATCCGCCGCACCGGGCACGCCCCAGGCGGGGTCGTTGTCCGGGCC
>JAZRUD010000339.1:0-1944 GCA_045652385.1 Clostridia bacterium | reverse complement strand
CGTGTCGTCGGCGGTCTTCACGTCCTCGTCCAGGACCACCTCCATGCAGGAGAACTTGCGGACGGTGTCGCTGTAGTCCCCGTTCACGTGGATGGACGCGTTATCGAGCTGCAGCGTGCCCTCGTAGACGCCGTCGAATTTTGTGATCACGCGGCAGTTCTCCGCCTCGGCGTTGTTGGGGCTCAGACCCCCCAGAGGCGAGATCCTGAGCCGGCCGTTGCCCTTTATTTCGCTGACCATGCCGCCCAGGGTGTCGAGGTGCGCTTCGAGCCACAGCCCGTCGTCCTCGTCCGCGCCGCCCAGGTCCGCCACCACGCCGCCCTTGCCCGTGAGCCACGCTTCGAAGCCCAGGGCTTTGAATTCCTTCAAACAGGCGTCCGCCGCCTGGGCGGTGTACCCGGAGGGGCTGTCGATGCCGAGCAGGGCCAGGGTCTTTTCCACCGCGAAATCCACGTACTTTTGGTCGATCATAGTAAGTTCCTTTCTGTCTGTTGATGCCGTTATTGTATCAAATGAACGCCGGCCCGTCCACATAAAAAAGAGGATCCCCCGCGGAATCCCCTTATCCCGAACGTGACTCAGCCCCCCAGATACGCTTTCTGCACCTCGGGGCTGCGGCTCAGCTCTTCGCCGGTGCCGGCAAGGACGATGCGGCCGGTCTCCATGACGGCGGCCCGATGGGCCAGCTTGAGGGCCAGGGCAGCGTTCTGCTCCACCAGCAGGATGGTGGTGCCGTTCTCGTTGAGGCGGCGGATGATCTCGAAGATCTCCGACACCAGCAGGGGCGAAAGACCCATGCTGGGTTCGTCCAGCAGCATCAGCTTGGGCCGGCTCATCAGCGCCCGGCCCATGGCCAGCATCTGCTGCTCGCCGCCGGAGAGGGTGCCTGCGGTCTGCTTCCTGCGCTCCTTCAGGCGGGGGAAGTAGGTGAAGACCTTCTCCATATCGCCGGAGAAGTCGTCCCGCCGGAGGTAGGCCCCCATCTCCAGATTCTCGAGGACCGTGAGCCCCGGGAACACCCGCCGCCCCTCGGGGGACTGGGAGATGCCCATGGCCACCCGGCTCTGGGGCGTGGTCTTGGTGATGTCCTTCCCCTGGAAGCGGATCGTCCCGCTCTGGGCCTTTTTGAGGCCGGACAGGGTCAGGAGCGTGGTGCTCTTGCCCGCGCCGTTGGCCCCGATGAGGGTCATGATCTCCCCCTCCTCCACGGAGAAGGACACGTCCTTCAATGCCCGGATATTGCCGTAATAGACGTTCAGATCGGTGACTTCCAGCATCATTTTGCCGCCTCCTCCCCCAGGTACGCCTCGATGACCACGGGATTGCTCTGTATCTCCTTGGGGGTGCCCTTGGCGATGATCTTCCCGTAGTTCAGCACGGCGATGCCCTCGCAGATGCCCATGACCAGGTTCATGTCGTGCTCGATGAGCATGATGGCGATGTTGAACCTGTCCCGGAGCATGCGGATGTTATCCATGAGCTCGTGGGTCTCAGAGGGGTTCATGCCCGCCGCCGGCTCGTCCAGGAGCAGGAGCTTGGGCTCCGACGCCAGGGCCCTGACGATCTCCAGCCGCCGCTGGTCCCCATAGGGCAGGTTCCCCGCCAGGGTGTCCGCCTTGTCGGTCAGATCGAAGAGGTCCAGGAGCTCCAACGCCCGCACGTGCTGCCGGCGCTCGGTCCGCCACCAGCCGGGGAGCCGGAACATGTCCGTGAACACCCCGTCGCTGTAGCCGTGGCTCATGCCCACCTTCACGTTGTCCTCCACGGTCATGCCCCCAAAGAGCCGGATGTTCTGGAAGGTCCGGGCGATGCCCAGGCGGTTCAGCTCGTGCATGCTTTTGCCCCGGGTGTCCTGGCCGTTGAGGAGGATCCGGCCCTGGGTGGGCTTGTAGGCGTGGGTAAAGTCGGATCGTAGCCATGTCGTTCTGTGAGCCAAGGAGTTGT
>JAZRUD010000338.1:0-2526 GCA_045652385.1 Clostridia bacterium | reverse complement strand
TCGACAGGCGGCGGCTCCCCTCGGCGGGCTCGTTTCCGATGCCCCGCCGATGGGCGATATCCTCGAAGAGCCGGCTTAGCCCCTCGGTCTCGCCGAACTTCAAGCCGTTGTCCCAGAGACCCTTTTCGTTGGCCTCCATGGCGTAGGCGATGGTGTTGGCGCAGGAGATGGTGTCCAGCCCCAGCTCGTCCAGCTCGTTGTTCCAGCGCAGGATGTTCTCCAAATTGTCGTTGCAGATGCCGCCGCCCAGGAGGACCAGCGTCTCCAGCTCCGGCCCCTTCACCTCCCGGCCCTTCACGTCCACCGTGCGGGCGCACCTGATGGGGCAGGTGAGGCAGCCCTTGTTGACGATGTTCTGCTCCTCCGCCAAAGCTTCGCCGCTGACGGATTCGAAATGGTCGTATCGGCCGGCGCTGTAATTCTTCGTGGACAGCATGCCCCGCATCTGCATGGCGCTGACCAGGCCAGCCGTGCCCATGCGGGGGAGCTGGCTGCCGGTCAGAGGATGCTTTCGGAGGTATTCGAACCATTTCCGGTTCCATTTTTCATTCTTTTCGGGGGCGGCGACGGTCACCTCGTGGGTGCCGGTGGCGGTGATGGCCTTGAGATTCTTCCATCCGAACACCGCGCCGACGCCGGTGCGGCCCGCCGCCCGCTCGCCGCTGAGGACGGCGCTGTAGAGGACCAGGTTTTCGCCCCCGGGGCCGATCGTCAGCTGGCCGAAGGCCCGCCGGACGCCCCATCGTTTCACCAGCAGCGCTTCCAGCTTCTCCTGGCCTTCGGTGACCTTCAGGCCCCAGAGCCCGTCCTCGTCCGCGTCATGGAAAACGAAACGGCCGTTGTCGATCTCGAGCCAGCTGTGCTTCTCGCACCGGCCCTTCAGGATCAGGGCGTCGATGCCCGCCTTCTTGAGATGATACCCGAAGCTCCCGCCGCAGTTGGAGGAGGTGAGGATGCCCGTCTGGGGGGAGATGCAGGAGAGGTCGAACCTTCCCGAGGAAGGCGCGCCCGTGCCCGTCAGGGGGCCGGTGGAGACCACGATCCAGTTCTCCTCCGAAAAGGGCTGCTCCCGGCCGGTCAGATGATCGCTCAGGATCTTGGCGGCCATGATCTTGCCGCCGATGTACTTCTCCCGGTCCGCGTCGGTCCAGGGGTATTCCTCCACGGATCGACAGGTCAGGTCCACCAGGACCACCCGGCCCATATATCCACCGTATTTCGTTGCCATAGGCTGCCTCCCCGAGGTTTTGGCGTTCTTCGCTACACATAATATATCATTTTGAACGGAAGATGTAAACAGAGAAAACCCGGCTTTCCTCTTATGAAAGCCGGGCAAAAAAGACGTGTGTGCGGCGTCAGCCGTCCCCCTCCAGATAGGGGATGATCTCGCCGGGCCGGTCCAGGGTGTAGCCCCCCATCTCGGCGAGCTTCCTGCTGAAGGCCTCGCTTCGAAGCACCGCCAGAAGCCGCTGCACGAGGGGCGTGTCGTAGGCGTGATCCGGGATCAGCAGGTCGTATTCCTCCACGCAGATGGGCAGAAAATCCAGGCCGTACAGCTTGGCGGCGGAGTAGATGCCCATGCCCGCGTCGGCGCTGCCTCCGGCGATCTGCGCCGCCACAGAGGTGTGGGTCAGTTCCTCCCGGTCGTAGCCGTAGATGCTCTCCGGGGCGAGGCCGTTCTCCTTGCAAAGATAGTCGGCCAGGATCCGGGTGCCGGAGCCCTTCTGCCGGTTCACATAGCGAAGACCGGGCCGGGCCACGTCCGAGAAAGCGCGAATGCCCAAAGGGTTGCCGGCGGCCACCATGAGGCCCTGGTTCCGGCCTACGCAGCGGACCAGCTTCACGCCGCCGTTGGGGAAATACCTGCGCAGAAAGGATACGTTGTAGCGGCCCGTCTCCGTGTCCAGCAGATGGCATCCGGCGGCGTGGGCCTCGCCGCGGCGCACAGCCATGATGCCGCCCATGGACCCCACGTGAGAGGAGCTCATGGAGAGGCTCGGATCGGCCATGTGCAGCAGGTTCCCCACCGCGTCCAGCAGGGGGTCGTGGCTGCCGATGACCACCAGGGTATCCTTCAGCTTCTCCAGGGGGCAAAGGAGCCGGATCTCTGCCTGTTCCCCGGCCTCGTATCCTTCCCGCCCCTGAGGGATGCGCAGGATGCCGTCCGCCTTCATGAAGGAGGTGACCACGCCCGCGCCCCGGTTCAGGGGGGAGGCCATGAGCCTGTCCCCCACGTAGCCCATGCGGACCCGGACGAACTCCTCATGTTTGAGGCCGGACACCACGGGCCGGGTCAGGGTGGCCGTGACGGTCGGCTTGGGGGCGGGGATCCTATGGAACCAGCGGTCCACCAGCGGACGCAGCAATTCTTCGATGACCAGGATGCCGGACACCGGGTAGCCGGGCACGCCCAGCACGGGCTTGCTGCCGACGGCGCCCAGGATGGCGGGTTTGCCGGGCTTCATGGCGATGCCGTGGCAGAACACCTGCCCGAGAGCCCCGATGGCGGCGGCGGAAAAGTCCTCC
>JAZRUD010000337.1:0-3858 GCA_045652385.1 Clostridia bacterium | reverse complement strand
TCATATCGCGGGCGATCTTTCCGCTGCGGCTCAGGTGGCCCATGTGGATATCCTGGGAGGGCATACAGAGTTTACCGACGCTGTGACCCGGCCCATCACCTGCACCAGCGTGGTCGCCCGTATGCCTAAGGACAGGAAGCTGCCGGGGCTCCAAGCAGGCGACGACCTGGTCATGACCAAGACCGCCGCTTTGGAAGGCACCGCCATTCTGGCCACGGAGCACGTTGATGCATTGTCTTTCCTCTCCCCTGCTTTATTGAAGGAGGCCGCCGGATATTTCTCCTCCCTTTCCGTGGTCCCGGAAGGCACGGTGGCCCTCGCTCACGGCGTTCACAGCATGCATGACGTGACGGAGGGCGGCGTCCTGGGGGCTGCCTGGGAGATCTGCTATGCTGCCGGGCTGGGCTTGATCCTGGATAAAGAGGCTGTACCGGTGACGGACGCCACCCGTCAGATCGCCGAGGCCGCCGGGATCGACCCCTTGCGTCTGCTGGGCAGCGGGAGCCTGCTCATCGGCTGCTCTCATGGGGAAACCATGGTGGAAGCTCTCCGGCAACAGGGCATTCCTGCCGCAGTGATCGGTCGCGTGACCGAAGCGGGATTCGTTTTTACCGACGGGACCGTCATAGATCCGCCGCGGGAGGACGCCCTGTACAACGCCTTTTCCCGGTAAGTTGGTACTTGCACAAAGGGAATACGCTGTGTTATAATGCAATAGTTTTGGGAGGTGGCCTATGTACAGCATGACCGGATACGGACGGGGCACGGCGTCGTTTGACGGTCGTGAGCTCACCATAGAGCTCAAGAGCGTCAACAACCGGTTTTTGGACATCGGCATGAAGCTCCCTCGCCAGCTGTCTTTTCTGGAGGACAGCCTTCGTAAGCTTCTCAACGGCTCCCTGAACCGGGGCCACGTGGACGTGTTCGTCAACTATAGGAACCTTCGAAGCGACGCAAAGACCGTTCGGGTGGACGAAGCCCTGTTGAAGGCCTATCTCGCTTCCGCCCGGGAGAGCGCCAAGACGCTGGACCTTACGGACGATCTCACTTTGTCCCGCGCCCTGACTCTGCCGGACGTGACCACCATCCTGCCCGCCGACGAGGATCAGGATGCGCTGAGAAGCTTGGGCGAAACGGTCATGACGGAAGCCATAAACAGCTTGAAAGCTATGCGGCATAAGGAGGGCGAGCGTCTGAAGCTGGATCTCTCCGCCCGCATGGACACCATGGCCGGCTATGCCGCAGCTATCGAGCAGCGGGCACCTGCCGTGGCTGAAGAATACCGTGCGAAGCTCTCCGCCCGAATCGAAGAATTGCTGGGCGAGACCGAGGTCGATCGGGCACGGCTCGCCACCGAAGTAGCCATATTCGCGGATCGGGCGGCTATTGACGAGGAGAACGTGCGGCTCAAGACCCATTTGATCCACTTCCGGGAGCTCCTGGAAGCGGACGAGCCTGTGGGGCGGAAGATGGATTTTCTGGTTCAGGAGATGAACCGGGAATGCAACACCATCGGCTCCAAGGCCAACGATGCGGAGTTGACCAGCATCGTGCTGCTCTCCAAAGCGGAGATCGAAAAGCTGCGGGAGCAGATCCAGAATATCGAATAAGAGAGAGGGTTATCCCATGAAAGAAACAAGAAACGGGCTCCTTCTGGTGGTTTCCGGCCCCTCGGGCGTAGGCAAGGGAACCTTGGTCAAGGCCCTGATGGAACGCAACAGCCGGATCAAGATGTCCGTGTCCGCCACCACCCGCGCTCCTCGTCCGGGAGAGATCGATGGGGTCCACTACTTCTTCAAATCCGAGGAAGAATTCAAGGCCATGGTGGACAGGGGCGAATTCCTGGAATACATCCACGTGTTCGGCAGCAAATACTATGGCACGCCTCGTTCCTTCGTGGAGCAGCAGCTCTCCAACGGCTACGACGTGATTTTGGAGATCGATGTACAAGGTGCCATGAAGGTGAAGCAGGCTTTTCCGGACGCGGTGCTGATCTTCATCACCGCCCCCAGCATGAGCGAGATCAAATCCCGGCTCATCGGCCGGGGCACGGAGACCATGGAGCAGGTGGAGAAGCGCTTCGCTACCGCCTTTGAAGAGGTCAAGATGATCCCGCAATATGATTATGTGATCATCAACGACGTGGTGGATGTGGCCGTGCACCACATGGAAGCCATTTTGGAAGCGGAACGGTGTCGTACCAGCCGCAGCAACTATGTATCGGAATCTATCGAGGATATGGGAGGTAAACAACTATGATGAATCGTCCGCCGGTCAACGAACTCGCTCAAAAAGCCGGTTCCAGGTATCTGTTGGTGACTGCGGTCGCCAATCGGGCCCGTCAGCTGCAGGATGATCCCGACGCTCTGGGGAACAACAAGCCCCTGTCCATGGCTGTGGAAGAGATGTATGAGGATAAGCTCGTCGTCATTCCCTCCAAGGAGGCATAAGGAAAACTCTCGCTGACACGGCCCGCTTCGCACTCGTCTACGAAGCGGGCATTCTTTACGTTTGAACGAAAGGGCAGGAGCAGGAAAGGAGGAGCCGGATGTTCGCCAAGGTCATCGTGGATATCGCTCACGCGGCGGTAGACAGAGCGTTTACCTATCGCATTCCCGACGGGCTGGACGTGCGGCCAGGCCAGC
Organism: Clostridia bacterium; assembly: GCA_045652385.1. GTDB lineage: Bacteria > Bacillota > Clostridia > Christensenellales > CAG-138 > RUG472. The sequence continues at coordinate 1,213 of JAZRUD010000337.1, read as the reverse complement.
ATGTGCTGCTTCCCTTCGGCCAAGGGGATCACGTGAAGGAAGGCTTCGTCCTGTCCGTGTCGGAAGAAAGCGGGCTTGAAGACGGGGTGACCGTCAAGGATATCCTGTCTCGCGCGGAGCCCTACACGGTGCTGCTGCCGGAGCAGATCGCTCTTGCCGAATGGATGCAGGAGGCGTATCACTGCCTGTTGGTGGACGCTCTTCGGCTCATGATCCCCGCCCAGCTCAGGGGCAGCCGCATCCATGAAAAGCGGGAAAGGATCGTGTATCTGTCCGATCCCAGCGTCGATTTCGTGTCCAGGTCCCATATCCAGACGGAGGTGGTTGCGCTTCTCAAGCAGACCGGCCAGCCCATGTCCGTCACGGACATCAAGGCGTTCCTGCCAGGCGCCGCGCCGGCCATCACCGCCCTGCTCAAGAAGCAGGTCCTGTCGGAAAGCAGTTATACGGTGTTCCGCCGCCCTGAGTACAGCACCCGGGGTGATACCATACCCGAACTCACGGAGGAACAGGCGGCAGCCCTGCGGGAGACGGACACCCTCGCCCCCGGTCAGACCGCTTTGCTGTACGGCGTTACCGGCAGCGGCAAGACAGAGGTATATCTCCGATGCATCGAAGCCTGTCTCCATCAGGGCAAGGGCGCCATCGTGCTGGTGCCGGAGATCGCTCTGACGCCTCAGACCGTGGGGCGGTTCACCGCCCGCTTCGGGGGCAGGATCGCGGTGCTCCACAGCCGGCTCTCCGCCGGGGAACGGTTCGACGAATGGCGACGCATCCGCCTGGGCAAAGCGCCCATCGTCATAGGGGCCCGAAGCGCGGTATTCGCTCCGGTAGAGAACTTGGGGCTCATCATCATCGACGAAGAGCATGAATCCAGCTATCAAAGCGAAACCACGCCCCGATACCACGCCTTGGATATCGCCCGCCGCCGGGTGAAGACGCAGGAAGGAAAGCTGCTGCTGGGCAGCGCCACCCCCTCTCTTCTGAGCTATTACAGGGCTTTGAGCGGCAGCTATCGGCTCATCGAATTGAAACACCGGGTGGGAGGACGACCTCTGCCGGCGGTGTACGTTGCGGATATGCGCGCAGAGTTTTTAGCCGGAAACAACGGCATCTTCTCCTCCCTGCTGCTTTCGAAGCTGCGGGAATGCCTGAAGCAGGGCCATCAGGCCATGCTGTTCCTAAATCGGCGGGGCTATTCCACATTCGTCTC
>JAZRUD010000336.1:0-4071 GCA_045652385.1 Clostridia bacterium | reverse complement strand
AACGACATGGCTACGATCCCTCTTCCTTGCCGTTGATGCTGATGCGGCCCGCGCCGGCCGCCTCGTTGGCTACGGTCCGCCGCTTGATGATGCGGGAGACCTTTAAGAATTTGTCTAAGCGCATGATGTATTTCCTTTTTTTATTTGCCGCTTTTTCTTTTCAGTGAAACGAAAAAGCGGCGGAAAAAGAAAAGCGCATCCGGGCAATGGGGGCTTTCGCTTGGTCGCCTTCCCCCTTCCGAAAAACCCAGACTTTACCCCGCCTTTTTCCCCTGCTCCTCCATCAACAGCTTGTCCGCCACCAGGGCGATGAATTCGCCATTGGTGGGCTTGTCGTTCTTGCCGTAGATGTTGTAGCCGAAGAGGGCGTTGAGGTTTTCGATCTTGCCCCGGGTCCAGGCCACCTCGATGGCGTGGCGGATGGCCCGCTCCACCTTGCTGGGGGAGGTGTCGAAGCGCTTGGCGATGCCCGGATACAGCTCCTTGGTGATCCGGTTGATGAGATCCGGGTCGTTGTAGACCAGGCGGATGCCCTCCCGAAGATAATGATAGCCCTTGATATGGGCCGGGATCCCCGCCACCAGGAAGATGGCCGTGACCTTCTCCTCGAAGGACCGGTGGGTGGGGGCGTAGGGCATGACGCCCCCTTTCACCGGCTCTCCTTCCAGCGTCTCCAGCAGGCGTTTTGAGATGGTGTCCGGGTCCACGGGCTTCACCATATAATATCGGGCCCCCAGCGCGCAGCAGCGGCGGACCATGGCCTCGTTCTTCAACGCGGAGATCACCACCACCGCCGGCGCCGGGTCCAGCGGCAGGAGCGACAGCTGCTCCAGGACCGCCAGCCCGTCCGCGTTGGGCATGATGAGGTCCAGCGTCATCACGTCGTAAGTCTTCTCCCGGAGCTTCTTGAGGGCTTCCCGGCCGTCCTGGGCCGTGTCCACCTCCGAAAACCGGTCCTGACTCAGCAGATACCCCTTCACGCTCTCGGTGAACTGGGTGTTGTCGTCGATCAAAAGTGCTTTGTACTTTGCCATGTTCCTTCCTCCTTCGCTGTGCTTCGATTGTACCATCCCCTTTTCCAAAGGGTTAGAGTGCAAATTCAGCGACCTCTGACGAATGGATAGCGAATTACGGGGGCTATTGCAAGCACGTTTTCTTTGCGGCTTTTTCTTTTCCGTGAAAAGGAAAAAGCAGTCCGGAGGGACCGCTTGTAAAAACATTCGTCGCTTTGACTAACCGCTTGACACGAACAGGAAAAACCTAAGCTTTCAGCTTGGGCAGCCAGTAGTCCCTGCCGTACACCAGGGCCTCCGCCAGCAGGCACACGGGCACGGCGGCGAACACGTCCACGGCCGAGTGCTGCTTCACGAAGCAGACGGACAGGCATACGCCCAGCACGAAGGCGGTCAGCAGGGCCTTGGCCCACCTGGGCAAGGCGCCGTCCTTCAGCCCCGAAGACAGAATCCCCAGGGAATAGGCCACGTGGAGGCTGGGGCAGACGCCGGTGCTGGTGTCGAAGGAATAGATGAAGGCTATGACCGCCGTGAGGAGGTTCTCCCGGGGGAAGACCTCGGGCCTCAGGTCCTGGCGGGTGGGCCAAAGGATATAGCAGACCATGGCCACGGCCTGGGTGATCATGATGAAGGTCTGGATCTTTTTGAACCGGGGCACGTCGAAGAGGAGCGTATACAGCAGGCTCCCGAACACCAGAGCGTACCAGCCCACATAGAACAGCACGAACCACTCGTTGAAGGGGATAAGATCGTCCAGCGCGCAGTGGACGGGCGTGCATCTTTCCGCGGGGATCAGGTTCTCCGTGATGAAATACAAACAGAAATAGACGATCCAGCCCCCCAGCAGCTTCAGATGGCTGAACCGGGGCTCGTTCAGCTTCCGCAGGGAAAAACCCCTGTAATCGTAGATCTGTCTCTTCACTTGGAATATACCTTCAGGGGGATATTCTTGGGATACTCGCTCTTGGGGATATTGGGGTAGGGCACCACGGTGTGCCCGGGGAGAGCCACGGCCATGGCGGTGACGGCGTCCATGAGGGCGCCGGAGATGCGGGCGCGCTCATCGTCCGAGGCGGCGGCGGGATCGTGGAGGATGGGGTCGCCGAAGTACAGGGTCCCCAGGGCCGGGGCCACGTACAGGGGCACGAAGGCCAGGACCTTGCCGGTCTGCCTGTGATACATGCGGCCCAGGTCCACGAACCGGTCCTGAAAGACGTGGACGACGTTGTTATGCTCGTCGTAGCACTCGGGGAAGATCACCAGCCGATCCCCGTCCCGAAGCTTCTGGGCGCTCTCCCGGAAGGTGCCGAGGGCCCGGGCATCGTGGTACACGGCCACGGTGTGGGCGTTGTTGAACACGCACACGCTGATCGGCACGATCAGACGGCTGAGAAGCTTGTAGAACCAGCGGACGGCTTTGGGCTTCCCGGACCAGAAGTCCTGGTAGGCGTAGGCCGCCACCTGCTCCCGGTGCATCATCTCCCCGGCGCACCAGATCCAGTGTCGCCCGGGGGTGTAGAGCTCGGCGGCGATGGGCCCGTACATCTGAGCGTGGTTCCCCACGATGACGCAGGGACCGTCGGGCAGCTTTTCCGCGCCGGACAGCTTCCACTTGGGGGAAAAGAGCCAGACCCCGAACCGGATCAATCTATACGCAAAAGAGGTGGGCTTGTCGCCCACCTTCGCTTTTTTCAAAGACGGCGCGCTCATTGCACGCCTACGCCCGCATAGTTGTCCTCGAAGAACACAGCGGCGTTCCGGGCCTCGTTGAGCCAGTCCTCCTGGACGGCGTTCCATTCCTCCGCCTGCTGGTCGACCAGAGCGGCGGCGGTATAGGCCTCTGCGTCGTCCTCAAAGGCCGCGGCCCCGGCGGGCAGATCGCTGAGGCGCTTGACGAGATAGTAGGCGTCTCCCACCTGCAGCAGCTCCGAGACTTCGCCCTCCTTCAGGGCGCAGGCGGCGGTCCAAATCTGCTCCGGCCAATCCGTATCCTGCTCCTTGGTGTAGAAGATCACGTATCCGTCGGCGTAGTTATGGTACCCCACCACGCCGGTGAGGTCGGCGTATTTGTCGTAAGCGTCCCGCATGTCCATGCCGTCCAGCACGTCGGCACGGGCCTTTTGGGCGTTCTCCAGGATGGCCTGGAACATGCCGGCGTTCTTTTCCTGCAGCTCCTGATACCGGGCCAGGATCTCCGCCTGCCGGTCCTCGTCCAGGCCCCGCAGCACCAGCTTCCCGTATTCCGCTTCCAGATTGGTCATCTCCAGCTCGTTGGCGGCATAGGCGGCGCTGTCGGCATCGTCGACGTTGAAGGAGATCACCTGCATGCGGCCGAAGCCCTCGGGCGTATACAGGGCGGGCGTGTCCGACTCGCCGGCGCGGAAGGCGTCGTACTGGCTCTTGAAATAGGTGTAATCCTCCTCGAAGCTCTCCTTCTGATTGGCGAGTTCCGTGTCGAACCAGGCCCGGGCCTGCTCCGCGGTGACGGTGACGCCCTGATTGAAGGCCTCCTGGAGCATCTCAGTCAGGGCGTTCTCCTCATAGGAAGCGGTCAGCTCCTCCAGCCACTGGCTGAAGGGATAGCCGAAGTAGTCCGCCACGTCCTGTTCCAGGATCTCCCGGGCCCTGAGGGCCAGCTCCGCGGCCCCGGCGTCCTCGCCCAGTTCCGCTTTGGCGTCCTCCAGATAGTCCCCGGCGTATTCGGCGATAAGCTCCTCCACCTCCCGGGCCACCTGCTCCCGTTTTTCCTCGGTGAGCTCGATGCCCATCTGCTGGGCCTTCCAGGGCAGCACCTTGGCGGTCAGCAGGTCCTCGATGATCATATCCCGATACTGTTTGATCTCCTCGGCGGTGGTGGGGGCTGCGAGGCCGTAATAGCCCATATACTCCACGATGGTGTCGTAGCTGCTCCTGACCTCGCCCACGGTGACGGTGAAGTCCCCCAGGGTAAAGGCGGGCAGGGCGTCCGTCTCGCTGGTATCGACGGTCTCGCCCGTCCCGGCGGCGGTGGCGGGGGGCTGGTCCGCCGGCCCAGCCTTCTCCCTCTTTTCCCGGGAGT
>JAZRUD010000335.1:0-1298 GCA_045652385.1 Clostridia bacterium | reverse complement strand
GATTTTGACCGGGCGACGGGACGCTTTCGTCACCCTCCGCCAGGAAGGAGGCCTTTCCGGTTTCCCCAAGCGAGAGGAGAGCCTCTACGACGCCTTCAACACCGGCCACGCCAGCACCTCCATCTCGGCAGCCCTGGGCATGGTGCGGGCTAAGCAGCTCCTGCACGAGCCCGGTCACGTGGCGGCCGTCATCGGCGACGGCGCCCTGACCGGCGGCCTCGCCTATGAAGCGCTGGACGACGGGGGCGACAGCAAATTGCCCTTGGTGGTGGTGCTCAACGACAACGAGATGTCCATCTCCCGAAACGTCGGCGCCATGAGCCGGAGCCTGTCCCGCCTTCGGGCCAGCAGCGGATACAACCGTCTCAAGCGCTTCGTGGTCCGGGTGTTGGAACGGGGCATGGTTGGTCGGCGAGTGTCCAAGAATATCGAGGGCTTCAAGAACCGCATCAAGCGCTTTGTGCTGCAGAACACCTTTTTCGAGGAGATGGGTTTCACCTATCTCGGTCCCATCAGCGGCCACGACATCCCCCAGATGATCTCTCTGCTGCGGGAGGCCAAGGCTCTGGAGCGGCCGGTGGTGGTCCATGTGATCACCCAAAAGGGCAAGGGCTACAGCCCGTCGGAGCGGAATCCCGAGAAATTTCACGGCGTCGCCCCCTTTTCCCCGGAGACGGGAGCCGTAGCCTCCTCCAAGACCGTTTCCTGCTCGGAGACCTTCGGCGAGACTTTGCTGGATCTGGCTAAGGCGGATCAGCGCATCGTGGCCATCACCGCGGCCATGCAGGACGGCACAGGGCTGCGTCCCTTCTTTGAAGCCTTCCCCGACAGGGCCTTCGACGTGGGCATCGCGGAGGAGCACGCTCTCACCATGGCTGCCGGCATGGCGGCGGAGGGATTGAAGCCCGTGGCGGCCATCTATTCCTCCTTCCTGCAGCGGGCCGTGGATCAGCTGTATCACGACATCTGCTTGCAGAAGCTGCCGGTAGTCGTCGGCGTGGATCGGGCAGGCCTGGTGGGCCAGGACGGGGAAACCCATCAGGGCATCTACGATCCTGCCATGCTCTGCGCCATCCCCAACCTGTCCGTCTACGAGCCGGCCACGCTGGCTGAACTTAGGGAAATGATCCGCCTTGCAGTTTCCCGGGGAGAGCCCGCGGCTATCCGTTACTGTCGGGGCACCCTGCCCGAGGGCGAGGGGGAGGAGCCCGTGGCCTACGGCAAATGGGCCACCCTCCGTCCCGCTGCGGACGTGGTCATCATCGCCGCCGGACCCCTGGTCAAGATCGCCCGCAAGG
>JAZRUD010000334.1:0-1798 GCA_045652385.1 Clostridia bacterium | reverse complement strand
GGAACTTAGCTACGAAAGTGATCGGCAGACGCTTCGCACAGCTGCAAAGGCGCTGGAGCAGGAAGCGTAATCCTTCCGCAAACACGGGAAAACAAAAACACGGCGTGACTGAAACAGCCACGCCGTGTTTTGATGTAATAGCTTTTTTCTTACGCTTTCTTCGCGGCCAGGGCGGTGTCCACCAGGGCCTTGAAGGCGTTCATGTCGGTGACGGCCAGATCGGCCAGGACCTTCCGGTTGACCTCGACGCCGGCCAGCTTGAGGCCGTTGATGAGGTTGGAGTAGTTGGTGCCGCAGATGCGGGCGCCGGCGTTGATACGGGCGATCCAGAGGCGGCGATATTCACGCTTCTTGTTCTTGCGGCCCACGTAGGCGTAGGCCATGGACTTCATCACCTGCTGGGAGGCTGCCCTATACTGCTTGGACTTGGCTCCGAAATAGCCCTTGGCGAGGCGCAGGACCTTCCGACGCTTCTTGATGGAATTGACGCTTCTCTTAATTCTTGCCATGGTTCACATCTCCTTACTTATAGGGAATCAGCTCGCGGATCTTCTTCTGCTCTTCCTCGGCGATATAGCCGGTCTGGCGCAGGCCGCGCAGCCTCTTGGTGGTCTTCTTGGTGAGGATGTGGCTCTTGTAAGCCTTGCTGCGCTTGATTTTGCCGGACTTGGTCACGTCAAAACGCTTAGCAGCGCCGCGATGGGTCTTGATCTTTGGCATGTTCTTTCCTCCTGATAGATTTTTAATTCTTCGGTGCCAGCACCATGTACATGTTCCTGCCCTCCTGCTTGGGCGCCCTCTCCTGGACGGCCTTGTCGGAGACCATGTTGTAGAAGGTGGTCATGACCTCCTCGCCGATATCGCCCCGGGTGATCTGGCGGCCGCGGAACCGGATGCTCACCTTCACCTTGTTCCCGTCCTGCAAGAACCGGGAGCAGGCCTTGGCCTTGACTTCCATGTCGTGTTGGTCGATGGTAGCGGAGAGGCGGATCTCCTTGATCTCGATGATCTTCTGGTTTTTCCGCTGCTCCTTTTCCCGCTTCATCATGTCGTAGCGATGCTTGCTGTAGTCCATGAGCTTGCAGGTGGGGGGATTGGCGTTGGAGAGCTTGACCAGATCCAGCTCCCGTTCGTCGGCCAGGCGCTGGGCGGCCCGGACATCCATGATGCCCAGCTGGACGCCGTTTTCGTCGATCAGACGGACTTCAGGGTCCCGGATCTCCTCATTGATAGGCAGTTCTTGGGTAGCGATGGGTCAACACCTCCTAAAAAAATAGCGGACGCAAATGCGCCCACCACGAAATAATCCCATCAAACCGTGCCTGGTCTTTTTCGATCGGCAGGTGAGAGGCGGGCGCCTCTGCTTAAGCGTACTTATTATAGCGACCGACTTCGGCCCTGTCAAGGCCTTTTTTGCGGGTTTTTCAACCTTTTTTCAGGCCAGCAGCCCGGTTTTGAACATGTATACGCCCAGGGCGATATGCAATACCAAAAACAGGGGGACCAGCACCTTGAACTTCGCGTGCTTCGTCTTGTGACGAAAGAGCTCCATGCCCAGGAGCGCGCCCAGGGACCCGCCCAGGAAAGCGACCAGCAGAAGGGTGGCTTCCGGGATGCGCCAGGCGCCTTTCTTCGCCTTCAGCTTGTCGGTCCCGTAGAGGGCGAAGGCCAGCAGATTCATCAGGAGCAGGGCGGCGAGCAGGATCGTTTTCATAGCTTTTCCTCCGGATTGGCAGAGAATTGCTTGGGCTGGGCCTTGGGAAAGTGCTTGCGCCCCAGATGCTCGGCCCAGTTCTCC
>JAZRUD010000333.1:0-2167 GCA_045652385.1 Clostridia bacterium | reverse complement strand
CCCAGAAGGTAATGATATCATAGCCAGTTACCAGCACGTCGGTGGGATAGAAGTACTTCAGATCCTCGGTGTTGTCCGGCCAGCCCAGCGTGGAGAAAGGCCACAGCGCAGAGGAGAACCAGGTATCCAGCACGTCTTCATCCTGATGGATGTTCTTGCTGCCGCACTTGGAACAGCAGCAGGGATCCTCACGCAGCACCATCATCTCGCCGCAGTCCTCGCAGTACCACACGGGGATCCGGTGACCCCACCACAATTGACGGCTGATGCACCAGTCGCGGATGTTCTCCATCCAGTTCATATACTGCTTGGAGAAACGCTCGGGGATGAACTGAGTCTTGCCGCTGGTCACAGCCTCGATGGCGGGCTTGGCCAGGGGCTTCATGTCCACAAACCACTGTTTGGACACGATGGTCTCGATGGTGGTGTGGCAGCGATAGCAGGTGCCCACGTTGTGGGAATAGTCCTCGATCTTCACCAGGTTCCCACTCTTCTCGAGGTCTGTCACGATATTCTTTCGACACTCGAAGCGCTCCTGACCGCAGTATTGCCCGCCGTTCTCGTTGATGTATCCCTTTTCATCAAATACTTTCAGGATAGGCAGGCCATGGCGCTGGCCCACTTCAAAGTCGTTCGGATCGTGAGCAGGCGTGATCTTCACGGCGCCGGTGCCGAACTCCATTTCGCAGTATTCGTCGCCCACGATGGGGATCTCCCGATTCACCAGGGGCAGGTTCACCGTCTTGCCGATGATGTCCTTGTATCGTTCGTCCTCTGGATTCACGGCGACGGCCGTATCGCCCAGCATGGTCTCGGGCCGGGTGGTGGCCACAGTGATGGAATACGTCTTGTCGGGAGCGTCGTATCGAATATGCCAGAGATGGCTCTGCTGGGTCTCGTACTCCACTTCCGCATCGGACAAGGCGGTCTTGCATTCGGGACACCAGTTGATGATGCGATCGCCCCGATAGATGAGCTTCTTGTCATAGAGGGATTTGAACACCTTGACTACAGCCTTGTTGCAGCCATCATCCATGGTGAACCGTTCCCGGTCCCAATCGCAGGAAGAGCCCATCTTTCGAAGCTGCTTCACGATGGTAGAGCCGTATTCTTCCCGCCATTGCCAGGCGCGCTTCAGAAACCCCTCACGGCCGATGTCTTTTTTGGTGAGGCCTTCCTGCGCCAAGGCTTCAACGATCTTTACTTCGGTGGCGATGGAGGCGTGATCCGTTCCGGGAAGCCAGAGCATCTCATAGCCGGACATGCGCTTGTAGCGGGCGATAGTATCCTGCAGGGTGTTGTCCAGGGCGTGACCCATATGTAGTTTCCCTGTGATGTTGGGTGGCGGGATCACGATCGTGAACGGCGTCTTATCAGGGTTGGGCTCAGCATGAAAATACCCGTTCTTCTCCCACTTCTCGTACCATTTGCTCTCCACGATCTGATGATCGTAGGTCTTCGGCATCTCTTTCATACATTTCTCCTCTCGAAAATCAAATCGCCCGCCTCGTCAAAGGACGAAGCGGGCGCTCGCGGTACCACCTTTGTTAAACGGGGTCTCCCCCATTTCCCTCGAAGCTGTAACGCAGCGTCTGCGTGCGGCACTACCTGCCTTTCGGCTTTCGCACCACAGGGCTAAAAAGCGACCTTCCACCCGATCTCGACAGCGTCCTTTCAGCAATCCGGACGCCTCTCTGGGAAGAAACGGGGTGTACTCCTCTTTCTCACAGCCTATATTTAGGGTGATTTTACTCCCCCTGCGGGGCTTTGTCAACCTTGATTTGATACAGAGCAACCATATATTCTTTCAGATCCCGGAAGGGCGCTGGGCCGGCCGCTAAATACTCCTGCAAGAATCGCTGCTCGTTTTCACAGCCAGCGTCCAGGGCGGCTTGACAGATGTCCAAATACTGATAATAGCCGTAGGAAGCGATCACGCACTCGAAGGGATCGAACATGGCGGCATCGTACAGGTATTCAGCGAAGGACTCGGCGCCCCAGCTCTTCATGTATTCCGCCAGGTCCGCCATGGAATAGCCGTAATAATGGATCAGCAGGGACGAGATGCCGGTCAAGGATTTATACAGCATCTCCTCGTACCAGCGATACTGAACGTATTCAAGCTCAAAGCTTTCCAGGTAGGGAATGACGGCATAGGAGCCGTGCA
>JAZRUD010000332.1:0-1676 GCA_045652385.1 Clostridia bacterium | reverse complement strand
TTGGACCTGGTGGCGGACGGACGGGTGCTGTTCACGGTCAATACCGCCGAGGACGGGCGGCTGGCCGTGGAGCGGTATCTCAGCGAGAGCGCCCTTTTGGGGCTGGGCGACGACCAGCGGCTGATCCGGGCCGGGTTCGAGCAGAAGCTGACCTTGGAATCGCCCTCGGGCCGGGGGGAGCTGCTGAACCTGGACGAGGCGGTGAACACCCTGAAAGCGGACGAAAGCCTGCTGCCCATCGTTCGGACCGTGGACCGCTGCGTCATCGAGCGGGGCCAGATAGGGACCCTGCTCCAGGAGAACGTCCGGCTCACGGCGGGCAGTCGCATCTATCGGAACATGGGCGTCTATCCCTACACCCTCACCTATTACGAGACCATGTACCGGGGCCAGGCCGCCTTCTCCGAGGTGAAGACCAACGAGTTCGCTGTGGGCCAGGGAAAGGCGGATCAGGTCGTCGAGGACGGGGGCTGGGTCAGGGAAGCGGCCTCCGGGGAGGCGGGGCCCGATGCGCTGCCCCTCAGCGGGCTGTCGCTCATGTGGCCCGTCCAGGGGACCGTGACCGGGTCCTTCGGCATGACGGACGAGGGCATGCGCTACGGGACGCAGATCACCGCCGAGAGCGTGTCCCGGGTCATGGCGCCCGAGGGGGGCGTGGTGGTCTACTGCGGGAACCGGGGGAACCTGGGCCTGGTCATCGACATCCTCCACGACGAGAGCGGGTGTCTGTCCCGGATCATCGGCTGTCAGCGGCCGCTGGTGGAGCTGTACCAGCGGGTGAAGAAGGGGGAGCAGGTGGCGGTGCTGCCGGAGCCGGTCACAGGGCATCTGGCGACCGTCCGCTACGAGCTGATCATCAACGGCCTCCCCGAAAACCCGGAAAAGTATCTGCCCAAGATGTGAGCGCTGCGAAAAAAGAAGGGAAGCATCCCCTCGGCGATACTTCCCGAATACAGATCTATGGGGCACCCTTTCTCGGAAGGGTGTCCGTTTTTAGTCCAGAATCGAATGGAGGATGGCCAGGTACCCGTCCACGGCGTCGAAGAGGTCCGAGAGGGCGATGTGCTCGTCCACCGTGTGGGCCAGGTTTTCCCGGGAGGGGCCGTAGCCGAAGGTGGGGATGCCCGCCTCGCCCGCGTAGTAGCTGCCGTTGGTGCAGAAGCTGTAGCCGGTGATCCGGGGCGTGAGACCCCTGGCCTCCATGGCCGCCTTCACCCCCAGCGTCCGCTCATCGGGGGCGAACCACCAGGGCGCGAAGAACCGCTCCGCCTCCACCGTTTCGCCGGTAGCGCAGACGGCGCTGCCCATGGGGTAGGATCCCCGGGCGTCCAGCGTGGGGTCCAGGCGCTTCTGCCGGTCGATGATCTCCCGGATGGGCGCGAGGACGCTCTCCCTCGTCTCGCCCACCAGCAGCCGCCGGTCGAAGGTGGCCCGGCAGTAGTGGGGCACCACGGACGCGCCGGGGTAGGGCTCCGACTTGATGTCCGTCAGCACCAGGATGCCGTCGCCCACCATCCGGGGGTCTTTTGTGGGCGGGAGCTTCAGTATCTCGTTAACGAGGGCGCACATATGGGCGGCGGCGTTGACGCCCTTCTCCGGGTTGGCGCTGTGGCAGGGGACGCCGAAGGTCTCCAACACGATCTCCGCCCGGCCCCGCTGGCTGAGCTTCAGATTCC
>JAZRUD010000331.1:0-3980 GCA_045652385.1 Clostridia bacterium | reverse complement strand
TGGCCACCGTGCAGTCCGACGTTATGACCTATGCCTACAACGGCACCCGCTCCTTCGAGAAGACCGGCGCCGTGCCCAACGTCCGGATCCTGGCCGGCATCTACGCCGAGACCGTGCAGATCGTCACCACCAACCCCGACATCAAGACCGTGGCCGACCTGAAGGGCCGCGCCGTCTGCGTGGGCGATCAGAACTCCGGTACCTACTTCAACGCCAAGGACGTGTTCGACGCCTATGGTCTGGACATCGAGAAGGACATCCAGCCCATCTTCCAGTCCTTCGCCGCCTCCACCGAGAGTCTTAAGGACGGCAAGATCGACGCCGCGTTCCTGACCGCCGGCGCCCCCACCACCTCCGTGGTCGACCTGGGCACCGCCAAGTCCGTGTACCTGGTCTCCATCGACGACGAGCATATGGCCAAGCTCCTGGCTGACTGCCCCTTCTATGCCAAGTACACCATCGGCAAGGACGTCTACAAGACCCCCGAAGACTGCCAGACCGTCACCGTGAAGGCCACGCTGGTGGCCGACGCCTCCGTCTCTGACGACGTGGCCTACGCCATCGTGAAGACCATCTTCGAGAACAAGGACGAGATCACCGCGGCCCACGCCAAGGGCGCTGAGATCGATTTGACCTTCGCCACCGACGGCATGGCCATCCCCTTCCATCCCGGCGCTGTCAAGTACTTCGCCGAGAAGGGCATCACCGTGAAGTGATGGACCCGGCCATAGCGTAAAGTAAACACACAGGAGCTGCGGCGGTTTCTTTGCAAAGCGCGGCGGCTCCTGCCGTATTAAGAGAGCAAAAAAAGCAACGGAGGAAGGACTCCATGGCATTTATGAAAAAACGCAAGGCCGGCATCGAGGAAGCGCCCGAGATAAAGCCGGTCCATGAGCGGGGCGAGTTCGACGTGGTCTCCCAGGAGGAAGTGGACGAGATCATGAAGAACTACGATCCGGAAAGCAACGTCCGGGTCTGGCAAGGCTGGCAGGAGTACGTGGTGAAGGGCATTCTGGCCGTCTTCTCCATCTACACCATCTATGTCACCCTGTTCGCCACCATGCAGGATCTGGTCCGCATGCCCACCTTCGTAGGTCTGGGCGTGCTGATGGGGTATCTGGTCTACCCCGCCAAGAAGGGCCGTCAAAAGATCAATCACATCCCCTGGTTCGACTGGATCATCATGATCCTGGGCACCTTCGCCTATTTCTACATCGCCTTTACCATCAAATCCCTGCTGGTGAAGGGCATCAATCTGGAGTGGTACGAATACGTCATCGGCGCCATCGGCGTGCTGGCCCTGGCTGAGCTGTGCCGCCGCAGCGTGGGCATCCCCATCCTGTGCGTAGCGGGCTTCTTCGTGGGCTATGCCATCTTCTTCTTCTCTCAGAAGCAGGGATTCGTGGGCGCCCTGAAGACCATGATCTTCCGGCTGTTCTATACCTCCACCGGCATCTTCACCACGCCCATCGACGTGTGCTCCAAGTATATCGCCGTGTTCATCATCTTCGGCGCATTCCTGGAGCGGACCGGCATCTCCGACTTCTTCATCCAGATGGCCAACTCCCTGGCGGGCTCCGCCAGCGGCGGTCCGGCCAAGGTGGCGGTCATTTCCTCCGCCCTGTGCGGCATGGTGTCCGGCTCCTCCGTGGGCAACACCGTGACCACCGGCTCCGTGACCATCCCCATGATGAAGAAGACCGGCTACCGGCCTGAGTTCGCGGGCGCCGTGGAAGCGGCTGCCTCCACCGGCGGCCAGATCATGCCCCCCGTCATGGGCGCGGCGGCCTTCTTGATGATCGACTACGTGGGCGTGCCCTACTCCAGCATCATCGTCCGGGCCATCCTGCCGGCCGCCCTGTACTTCCTGGGCATCTTCATCGCGGTCCATCTGGAAGCCAAGCGCACCGGCCTTCTGGGCATCCCCAAGGATCAGCTGCCCGTGTTCAAGCAGCTGATCAAGAAGATCTACCTGCTCCTCCCCCTGGTGGTGCTGGTGGTCATGGTCTCCACCAACCTTCGGACCATGGCCTTCTCCGCCGCCATGGCGATCCTGTTCGCGGTGGTGGTGGCCAACATGGAGAGCAATAGGATCGTGGGCATCATCGGGTGCCTGGCCCTCCTGGCCTACATCTTCCTGCCCTCCTTCGCCAGCGTCCCCGCCGTCGTGCTGACGGTGCTGGTGGTGCTGGGCCTCCTGGCCACCGCGGGCGGCACCCTCTTCAAGGGCGCCAAGATGAACCCCGGCGTGTTCATCGAGGCCATGGCCAACGGCGGCAAGAGCTGCATCTCCATCATCGCGGCCTGCGGCATCGCGGGCTGCGTGGCGGGCTGCATCGCCATGACCGGCCTTGCCTCCCAGATCATCTCCTTCATCATCCGCATCGCGGGCAGTCATCTGATCATCGCCCTGTTCTTCACCATGCTCTGCTGCATCGTGCTGGGCATGGGCGTGCCCACCACGGCCAACTACTGCATCATGGCCTCCACCTGCGCTCCCATCCTCATCAAGATGGGCGTGCCCACCATCGCGGCCCACTTCTTCGTGTTCTACTTCGGCATCGTGGCCGACATCACCCCGCCGGTGGCCCTCGCCGCCTACGCGGGTTCGGCCATCGCCAAGTCCGATCCCATGAAGACGGGCGTCAACGCCACGCGGCTCGCCATCGCGGCGTTCATCGTGCCCTACGTGTTCGCCATGGATCCCACCATGATGTTCGTGGGCGTGGAGCACTGGTATCAGGTGGTGCTGATCTGCCTCACCTCCATCATCGGCATCTACGGCGTGGCCTCGGGCCTGGCGGGCTTCACGTTCACCGAAATGCCCTGGTACATCCGCATCCTGGCCATCGCGGGCGGCCTGCTGCTGCTGGCTCCCTCCACCTGGACGGATATCGCGGGCCTGGCGGTGGTGGCTGCGGTCATCGCCTTCCAGTACCTGATGAGCAAGAAAAAGAAGACCCCCACCCCCGCCGCGGCGTAGTAGTAGAGGAAAACCCAAAAAAGAACTTAAGAAGAGAGCATGTATTCGCCTGGATACATGCTCTCTTTGTTTCTCTTCTTTGGTTCCTTACGGCAATACTTACGCCAGATAGGGCTTCAGCAGCTCGTCCATGGCCGCGGCCAGGGCGGCGAGCTTATTGTCGGCGTCGGCGTCGGAATCGCCCCGGACGCCGGAGTAGATCTTCAGCTTGGGCTCCGTGCCGGAGGGGCGGGCGATGGCCCAGCTGCCGTCCGCGAGGGTCCAGCGCAGCACGTTGCTCTTGGGCAGGCCCGTGGCGGCGGAATCGTTGTAGTCCACGTACTTCACCACGGCTTTGCCGCCGATGGCCTGGGGCGGATTCGCCTGGAGCTGCTTCATGGCCCCCTGGATCTTCTCGATGCCGGCTTTCCCCTCCAGGGTGTAGGACACGGTCTTCTCCTTGTAGTAGCCGTAGGTAGCATAGATCTTCTGGAGCACGTCGTAGAGGGTCAGTCCCTGCTCCTTGAACAGGGTGCAGCCCTCGGCCACCAGCATGGCGGCGCAGATAGCGTCCTTGTCCCGGCTGAAGCCGCCGGCCAGGAACCCGAAGCTCTCCTCGAAGCCGAAGAGGAAGGTGTGCTCGTGCTTTTCTTCGCACTCGGCGATCTGCTCGGAGATGAAGCGGAAGCCGGTCAGCACCTCCCGGATCTCCACGCCGAAGCTGGCGCAGATCGCATCCGCGAGAGGGGTGGACACCAGGGAGCGGACCACCAGGCCGTTTTCGGGCAGCAGGCCCGCCTCCTTCTTGGCGGTGAGCAGGCAATAGAGGAGGATGGACCCGATCTGGTTCCCCGTGAGTACGGCCCATTCCCCGTCGTTCTTACGCACGGCCACGCCGAGCCGGTCGGAGTCGGGGTCGGTGCCGATGATCACGTCCGCCTTCTTCTCCTCCGCCAGCTTGAACGCCAGGGTGAAGGCGTTGGGGTCCTCGGGGTTGGGGGCCTTCACCGTGGGGAAG
>JAZRUD010000330.1:0-2823 GCA_045652385.1 Clostridia bacterium | reverse complement strand
AGTGAAGAAATCAACACGAAAGAACACGTTAATTATCGCAGCCATACTGGTTCTCTAGGCAGGGATCGTCGTTTGTAATGTTGCGACAAATCGGAAAGCCGCTGTGGATACGCCTGTACCTACGGTCAACCCTGCGGATGGAACGGAGCCAACGCCGGTAGAGACAGCGAGTCCTACAGAGAAAGCGCAGATCACACCCTCTGAAACGGTTGAGCCGACTGCCGAACCGACCAGCACGCCGTCTCCAACGCCTACAGCTACTCCGACTCCGACGCCCACAGCCACGCCGACTCCGACGCCGACTGCGACTCCCACGTCTGTTCCCACGCAGAGCGGTGGTTCTGGGAATGTAGATGGTCCTATCATAGAGGATGATTGAGGGAAAAAGTCAGAGATCTAACAACAGGGGCTGAGCGCAAGCTCAGCCCCTGTTACTATTCAAAAAGGACCCTCTCTGGCAGAGGGTCCTTTGCGTTGTATGGGGTTATTCTTCCTCCTCCTGCTTCGCCGGCAGCGCCACGGGGGCGTTCAGGATATCCATGAACTCCTGGCCCGTGATGGTCTCCCGGGCGATGAGGACCTTGGCGATCTCGTCCAGCTTGGAGCGGTTGTCCCGGAGGATGGTCCGGGCCTGCTCGTAGGCCTTGTCGATGAGGGCGACGATCTCCCGGTCGATCCGGGCCGCGGTCTCCTGGGAGCAGTTCATGGTGGTGTCGTTGCCGAGATAGGGGTTCACCATCTGTTCGAAGGCGGTCATGCCGAAGGTCTCGCTCATGCCGTAGCGGGTGATCATGCCCGGGGGGCTGGCAGCTGCTCGCTCGATATCGTTGGAAGCGCCGGTGGTCACGGATTCGAAGCACAGCTCCTCCGCCGCCCGGCCGCCGGTCAGGGTCACGATCTTGGCGAAGGCCTCCTGCTTGTCCATGAGGAAACGCTCGTCCTCGTCGGCCTGCATGGTGAAGCCCAGAGCGCCGGAGGTCCGGGGGATGATGGTGATCTTGTGGACCGGAGACGCCCCCTTCTGCTTGGCGGCCACCAGCGCGTGGCCCACCTCGTGGTAGGCGATGATCTCCTTCTCGTGCTGGGAGATGACCATGCTCTTGCGCTGTTTGCCGGCCAAAGCCACGTCCACGCTGTCCTCCAGATCCTTCTGGGTGACCGCGTGCCGGCCGGACCGGACGGCGCACAGGGCCGCTTCGTTGATCACGTTGGCGAGATCCGCGCCGCTGGCCCCGGGGGTGATCCGGGCGATGGCGGAAAGGTCGATCTCGCCCTCGGTCTTGATCCGGTTGCAGTGGATGCGCAGGATCGCCTCTCGGCCGCCCTGGTCGGGGAGCTCCACCGGCACCCGCCGGTCGAACCGGCCGGGCCGCAGCAATGCCTTGTCCAAAGATTCGGGGCGGGTGGTGGCCGCCAGGACCACCACGCCGGAGTTGCCCTCGAAGCCGTCCATTTCCGAAAGCAGCTGGTTCAGCGTCTGTTCCCGCTCGTCGTTGCCGCCGAAGCCGTCCCGCTTCTTGCCGATGGCGTCGATCTCGTCGATGAACACGATGCAGGGCGCCTTCTCCCGCGCCTCCTTAAAGAGGTCCCTGACCTTGGACGCGCCCATGCCCACGAACAGCTCCACGAACTCAGGCCCCGAAATGGAGAGGAACGGCACGCCCGCCTCTCCGGCCACAGCCCGGGCCATCAGCGTCTTGCCGGTGCCCGGCGGGCCGATGAGCAGGGCGCCCCGGGGCATCCGGGCGCCGATCTCCGTGTACTCCTGGGGGTTGTGCAGGTAGCTCACGATCTCCTGCAAGCTCTCCTTCGCCTCGTCCTGACCGGCTACGTCGGCAAAGGTGGTCTTCACCTCGCCCCCGTCTATGGACCGGGCATTGGACTTGCCGAGGCCGCCCATGAGGCCGCCGCCGGCCCCCAGTTTCCCCATGCGCCGGAACAGGAAGCTGAGGATCAACACGTAGAAGAGGATGGGCACCGCATACTGGATCAGGATCAGCAGGAGCATGTTCCCCGTACCGGGGTTCTCCGAGAAGGTGACCCCTGCGTCATGAAGCCGATTCACCAGCTCCGGGTCATCCATGGCCGTGACTAAATAGACCGTGGCCTTTTTGCTGCTGCTTCCCGACAGGGTGCGGAAGCCGAAGTTCAGCTGAGGCGCCGCCGTAGGCGCGGGCTGGGCCGCCTCCACGAGGGTATAATACAGGGTGCCGCTTTTGAGCTCCACCTCCTTGATCTTTCCCTCCTCCAGGGCGGCGAGGAACACGTCGTAGGTGACGGATACCTCATTGGCAGAACTCAGAGCCCGAGGCGCGCCCAGGCCAAAGATAAGAGTGACCACGCCCAGACCGATGAACAGCCAGAACCACAGGGGACGGCGGGGCTTCGTTTGCTTTTCGTCCATAGGGTATTCCTTCTTGCGCCGAAACCGGCGCATATTTCATTAAGTGTATTGTACCAACAAAATGTGATGGAATCCACTTCTTTTTCCCGAAAAGGCCGCGGCAATGTAAAAATGTTGTGAAAAAGAGGGACAAAGCGAACAGCCGCCGCCGCTGTCCTTCCCTTTTTCTCAAAACATGGTATACTGATTCTGTATCTTTTGAGGGAGGCAATCATGCTGTATCTCTATCTTGTTCTGAGCCTGGCGGCAGCCGCCGTTTTCGCCCATTCGATCCTCCAGGGCCTGCTGGTTTTCATCGGGGCCTTTTTGGGGCTGCTGCTCCTGCACGTACTGGTGCTGGCCGCCGCGTCCCTGTTTGTGGATAAAAAGAACCCGAATCCCAGGTTTTTTTCCTTCTATCGCAAGCTCATCGCCCTCAG
>JAZRUD010000329.1:0-2316 GCA_045652385.1 Clostridia bacterium | reverse complement strand
AGAACGAGCAGATCGTGGCCGTGTTCCCCGAGGACGGGGAGGGGGATTACCTCTTCTACACCGGGGGCGGAGCCGTGAAGCGGACCCCCTGCGCCGAATACAGCATCCGCGCCAAGCGCACCGCCGCCCTGAACCTGAAGGACAAGGATAAGCTGATCGCCGTGGAAAAAGCCAACGGCCTTTCCCTCCTTCTGGTGACGGAAAAGGGCATGTCCATCCGCTTCGATGCCCAGGAGGTGCCCTCCATGGGCCGGGTGTCCTCGGGCGTGCGGGGCATCAAGCTGGAGGACGGGGATCGGGTCGTCTTCGCCGGCCAGACCGACGACGAGGGCGAGCTGGCCCTGGTCACCGACCGAGGGTTCTCTAAGCGGTCCTTCCTCTTTGAATACGAGCCCCAGGGCCGGGGCGGCAAGGGCCTCAAGACCTTCGACTTCAACAAGCGGGGCAGCAACGGCACCCGGCTGGTCTGGGCCCGGCCTGTGAAAGCGCCCTACGACATCGTCATCGTCCAGCGGCGGAGCCCCGAGACGCCCATGAACACGGAGCAGCTCCGGCTGGAGGATCGGTTCTCTAAGGGGACCATGGCGGTGACGGTGCTCCTGGACGACGACGTGGTGGCCGTGCGGCCGGTGCTGTCAGGAAAAATTTGACGGCGGCTGCAACCTCAGGGCCACGTGCACGGTATTGATGGTGAAACCACAAGGGAGGAATATGAAAATGAAGCGCAACAAAGCATGGATCGCCGTTTTGACGGCCCTTTGCCTGATGTTTATGTTCGTAGGCTGCGCCAGCAAGTCCGCCAGCGCCCGAAGCGAAAGTTATTACACCGCGCCGCAGGCCGCCTATAACGCGGCCTACGATATGGAGGCGCCCGCGGCCATGGCCGACGAAGCCTACTACGGGGAAGCCAAGGCCGCCGGGAAGGTGTCCACCGCCACTACCGCCGCCAAGGAAAACGGCGAAAGCGCCAACCTCACCGGAAACGCGGCGGGCCGGAAGATCATCAAGAACGGGGACCTGTCCATCCAGACCCGGGAGTTCGACGAGTTTTTGACCAGCCTGAACCGGTCCATCCTCAGCGTGGGCGGATACGTGGAGGCCTCCAGCATCAACGGCAACAGCTACAACAAGAACCGTATGCGGTCCGCGGACGTGACCGCCCGGGTCCCCGCGGAGAACCTGGACGCCTTCTGTGACCAGGTGTCGGAGCTGGGGAACGTGACCTACAAGAACCTGTACACCCGGGACGTGACCTTGACCTACGTGGATCTCGAAAGCCACGTGAAGGCCCTCCGGACCGAGCAGCAGACGCTGATGGATCTGCTGGCCAAGGCCGAGAAGGTGGAGGACATCATCCTCATCCAGAACCGGCTCTCCGACGTGCTCTATGAGATCGAGAGCTACGAATCCACCCTCCGGACCTTCGACGACCAGATCGCCTACTCCTCCGTGCACCTCTCCATCCAGGAGGTCCAGCGGGAGACCACGGTGGAGAAGGAGACCGCCGGACAGGAGATCGCCCGCCGGTTCCGGGAGAACCTGGAGGACGTGAAGGAGAGCTTCGCCCGGTTCGGCATCAACTTCGTGTCCGGCCTGCCCATCATCATCGTGTGGGTGGTGTTCCTGGGGATCGTCGTCTGCGTGGTGGTGCTGATCGTGAAGGGCGGTGCCAAGCGCAAGGCGAAGCGGGAACGCCGCAAAGCCCTGAAGCTGCAGAAAAAATATCAGAAGGAGCAGGCCAAGCTCAGGCAGCAGGAGAGCGTGACCAGGCTTCCCGAGAAACCGGAAGAGAAAAAAGAGTAAGCAACGAAGCAGTGAGGGGGCCAACGGCCCCCTTTTGTGCGGAAGGAGAAGGCATATGAAGCGGCTGCTGGCACACGGGGACGTACTGACCTGGGAAAACGACGGGTTCACCTGCCTGAAGAACGGGTATCTGGGCATCGACGGGGCGCGGATCGACTACATCGGCGCCGAGGCGCCCAAAGCCGCCTACGACGAGGTGAAGGACATGACCGGCAAGCTCCTGCTGCCGGGCTTCGTCAACGGCCACACCCACACGGGCATGAGCCTTTTGAGGGGCCTGGGGAGCGATCTGCCCCTCGACAAATGGCTGTTCGACACGATCTTCCCCGTGGAGGATAGACTCACCGACGAGGACCTGCGCGTCGGCATGGAGCTGTCCATGCTGGAGATGATCGCCTCCGGCACCACGGCCTTCACGGACATGTACATGTCCCCCGGCTATACCGCCCGGGCGGTCGTTGCCTCAGGCATGAAGGCGAACCTGTGCCGCCCCATGCAGTCCTTTGATCCCGA
>JAZRUD010000328.1:0-4015 GCA_045652385.1 Clostridia bacterium | reverse complement strand
GATCACGCAGCCCAGCTTGGGATAGCCGCCGGTGGTCTGCCGATCCGCCATCATGACGATGGGCTGCCCGTTAGTGATCTGGATGGCGCCGAAGCAGATGCCGTCGGAGATGATGTTTCCGTCGCTCCCGGCCGCTCGCTCCACCGCCGGGCCGTCCATGCGAAAGCCCATGCGGTCGCTTTTGTCGCTGAGCGCGTATTCGCTCTTCGTGAAGGTCTGCTTCCCGGCGGCGCTGAACAGATCGTCCTGGGGGCCGTAGGTGAAGCGGACCGTCACATGGTCCTGCAGGGCGGGCAGCATCCCGGCAGGGACCGTCCGCTCTTCGAGATCGGGGAGCCAGCCGCAGGGGGCTCTGAGCCCGATCTCGTCCCCGTCCCGGACGGGCCGCCCGTTGAGACCGCCCACGCCGCCCTTCAGGAAGGTGGATCGGCTCCCCATGACCTCTTCGATATCCAGTCCGCCGGCGAAGGCGATATAGGCCCGGGCGCCGTTCCTCGCCATGGGCAGGGCCAAAACGTCGCCTGCCTCGGCGAGATACGCCCGGTTGTTTTCGATAGGCGCTCCGTTCAGGGTCGGGCCGAAATCGCCGCCGGTGACGGCGAATATCTCCGCTTCCCCAAAGACGATGGTGGGCCCCATGACGGTGGCTTCGACGACGGCTTCCTCCCGGGGATTGTTCACCAGGATATTGGCAAGCTCCATGGCGTAACGGTCCATGGCGCCGCAGACGGGCATGCCGTACCGCTGATAGCCGATGCGGCCCAGGTCCTGGACGGTGGTCAGCATCCCTTTCTTTCGGAAGGTGATCATTGCCTGTCACCTCCTTCGGCATACTCCTCGGGATAGTTCTCCCGGCGGATGCGCTCGTATTCCCCTTCGTCGATGGGATAAAAGATCATGTGCATGCCCGCGTCCACCAGAATGGCCTTTTCCCGCTTGGGGTCGTAGAGCCGCAGGGGCGTCTGGCCGATGAGCTGCCAGCCCCCGGGAGAATCCAGGGGATAGATGCCCGTCTGGGAACCGGCGATGCCCACGGACCCGGCGGGGATTTTCACCCGGGGCGTGGTCAGCCGGGGCGTGTGGAGGCGCTTGTCGAGCCCCCCCAGATAGCAGAATCCGGGCAGGAAGCCGAGCATGTAGTTGAGATAGGTGGGGGCGGTGTGGAGCCGGATCACTTCCTCCGGGGTCATATCGTGGAGCTTGGCTACGTTTTCAAGGTCCGGCCCGTGGTCGCCGCCGTAGAGCACAGGCACCCGGATCTCCCCCGCAGGCGGTATCTCCGCCGCCGTAAGACCGTTCAGGATCCGGTTCAGCTTTTCATAGAGCCGGGCATAGCCGATGACCTCCGGCCGGTAGTGGACCGTGACGGAGCGATAGGTGGGGACCAGCTCCGTGACCCCTTCTATATCCGCAGCCTCGGCGGCCACGGTGAAGGAGCGCACCTGCTTATTGATATCCTCCGAGATTGCGTTCCCGAATTCTACGCATAAAGAGCAATCGGAGGAAGTCAGGATCTTTGCCATAGCTTCCTCCGAACGTTATGAAATAAATGTGTGGAACGGGGCCAGAGCGATGCCCTCCTCGGCCAGCTTCTGCCGGATGCGGCTGGTGAACGCCAGGGCCTTGGGACCGTCGCCGTGGACGCAGATGGAGTTGGCTTTCACGGGGATGTCCCGGCCGGTGATGGCCTCCACCTTGCCCTCCTTGATCATGCGGACCACCCGGGCGATGGCAAGCTCCTCATCCTCGATCATAGCGCCGGGCTTCTTCCGGTTCACCAGGGAGCCGTCCTCCTCATAGGCCCGATCGGCGAAGATCTCGCTGGCGGACTTGAGCCCCAGCTCCTCCGCGGCTTCGATGAGCTTGGAACCGGACAGGCCCAGCAGGATGATGTTGGGGTCGAAGTCCTTTACAGCCCGGCAGATCGCCAAGGCCAGGTGGATGTCCTTTCCCGCCGTGTTGTACATGGCGCCGTGAGCCTTCAGATGCTGGACCTCCAGCCCGTTCTTTTTGGCGAAGGCAGCGAAGGCGCCCAGCTGATAGAGGGTGTAGGCGTACTCCTCGTCGGGGGTCAGCTTCATGTCCCGACGGCCGAACCCCATGAGATCCGGATAACCGGGGTGCGCGCCCACACACACGCCTTTCTCCCTGGCCATGGCCAACGTCTTATCCAGCACTACCGGATCCCCCGCGTGCCAGCCGCAGGCCACGTTGGCGGAGGTCACCTGCTCCAAAACCTCCTTGTCGCAACCGATCCTGTATGCGCCGAAGCTTTCCCCCAGATCGGAATTCAGATCCACCTTGAACATAGCTGCGCTCCTTTCTTAGTGCATTTCCGGTCAAAAAATGACGAAAAAACGTACATGAAAAAAGTGTACCTAAAACAAATAATGAATGATGATCAGGATTATGCAATAATTATACGGGATATTGTGCGCCGTGTCAAGGAACGATACCGGAGTTTCGGGGCTTTTTATGCCCGTTTTTCCTTAGTAATATTTTATACACTGCATAACGATAATGCGTAATGTGCGACCGGCCGGATATCAAAGGCGGTGAGTAACAGACAAAATCGCCCATGACTGCAGCCTTTTTCCGTCAGCCGGGCGACCGTTTCGCCGAGGGATCGTATAGACACCTGTCTTTGGATCGCTGAATCCGTGTGCAGGCGGAACAAAGGCGGCCAAAGCGCCTGCAGGCGGGGAAAAATAATGAATTGACAACGCTCCTAATTTTTTATTATATTATATACGAAGCATTGTAATACGCGGAAGGGAGAGCGGCGCATGGTTGAGGTTTTGTTCTTTCTTGTGATTCTGTTCGGAGTGTTTTTGCAGGCGGCGGTCGGCTTCGGCACCGTCGTCACCATGCCCATGGGGATCCTTCTGATGGGCATAGGGCTCACCAAACCTGTGGTGACCTTCGTCGCCTTGCTTACGGGGCTTGTGGTGCTGAGCACGGAATATAAATACATTAATTGGCGTGAGCTTGTGAAGATGGCAGGCGTTATGCTGGTCGGCGTACTGGCCGCTCTGTGGATAGCGGGGAAAGTGAAGATGAACTTCCTGCTGATCTTCTACGGCATAGTGGTCATCGGCATCGGCGTGAAAAAGCTGTTCTTTCCCTCGAAACAGCAGAGCTCCAAGGCGATACAGAATACGGCTCTGGCCATCGCCGGCATCATGCAGGGGCTGTTCGTGTCGGGCGGCAGCTTTCTGGCGGTGTATGCGGTGGACCGGATGCCGGACAAGCGGGAATTCCGCGCTACGACCAACGCGCTCTGGGTCGTTCTGAACACAGTCATGCTCATCACCTACTTTGCCGGCGGACAGGTGGACAGAAAGGTGCTTATCATGGGCGCGATCGCGATTATTCCCATGATCCTGGGCACCTGGCTGGGCGGCGTTTTCGCCAAGCGAATCCGGCAGCAGACCTTCCTGAAACTGGTCTATGTCGTCCTGATCGCTTCCGGCATCGTCCTGCTGATCACGAACATTTGATTTTTCACGGGGAACAGGCAAGCGCGCGATGGGCTGTATGCCGAAAATCGGCGCTTTTTTCTTTTGTTCGGGAGTCGGATTGACAGGCGCCGCTTCCCTCCGGTATACTGTTTTCGGCAGCGCAGGCGACGATCGCTCGCCGCGCTTTCGATCATCCCCAGGAAAGGAGTCCCCCTATGAAAACAGTCTGCGATTTTACGGTGAAGGACAGAAAAGGAAACGAGGTCAGCCTGTCGGAATATAAAGGCAAGGTGCTGCTGATCGTCAACACGGCCACGGGCTGTGGCTTCACGCCCCACTACGAGCCCCTGGAGGCCATGTATAAGGAGCTGAAGGACAAAGGCTTCGAGATTCTGGACTTCCCCTGCAACCAGTTTGCCAACCAGGCCCCCGGCAGCGAGGACGAGATCCACGAATTCTGCACGCTGAAGTTCGGCACGGAGTTCCCCCAGTTCAAGAAGATCGACGTCAACGGCGAGTCGGCGCATCCGCTGTTCGCGGAGCTCGCCACCCAG
>JAZRUD010000327.1:0-2562 GCA_045652385.1 Clostridia bacterium | reverse complement strand
GTAGGTGCAGTAGTCCAGCATGCCGGGGAAGACGTCGTCCACGTCGAACTCCGCCCGCTTGACGAGCTCGCCCATGGCGTAGTCGTTCCGGCCGCCGGTGTAGAGGGGACCGGCGTACATGAGGGCCACGTCGGGCTGGGTGTTGGTGAGCAGAGCGGCGCTGACCTTGGTAGCGGTGTCAGAGGAACCGCCGGAGTAGGAGAGCTCCAGATCTACGAGATCGCTGCCTTCGTCGAAGGCCTTGGACATGGCCACGAACTTGTCGCCGCTGGTGCCGCTGACGGCGTACCAGACCTGCAGCGTCTGCTTCTCCCGGGCGGGAGCTTCCGTGGGGGCGGCGGCCGCGGCGGGCTTTTCTTCCGTCTTGGTCTCCGTCTTGGTCTCGGTCTGCTGGGCGGGAGCCGGGGTGGGCTCCTTGTCCACCTTGTTGGCGTACTGACTGACGCATCCGGGCAGGAGCAGCAGCGCCACGAGCAGGAAAGCGATGACTTTTTTCATGTGTTTCATAGTATCTCCTTTCAATGTGTCCTTAGGATTTCATACCGGTCAGGGTGATGGAACGAACCAGCTGCTTCTCGCAGAAGATGAAGATGATGAGCACGGGCAGGATGGCCATGAGGGAGGCGGCCATCATGACCTGATACTCGGAGGAGGATTCCTGCATCAGATACTTAAGGCCAATGGGCAGGGTCCTATACTCGGTCTTGGTGGTGACGATCAGCGGCCAGGTGTAGCTCTTCCAGTTCCCCAGGAAGGAGAAGAGGGTGGCGGTGGAGATGGCGCCCTTGGCGTTGGGCACGACGACCCGGGTCAGGACCCGGAAGTAACCGCAGCCGTCCAGCTTGGCGGAGTCCACCAGGTCCTTGGGAATGGAGTCGAAGTAGCTCATGAGCAGCAGCGTGGTGAAGGCCGTGGTCACCTGGGGGAAGATGATGCCCGCGTAGGTGTCCAGCCATCCCAGGGAGGCCACCAGCAGGTACATGGGGATCATGGTCACCACCATGGGCACGAAGAGGCTGGAGCGCATGAAGGCCAGGAACAGCCGCTTGCCGGGGTACCGGAGCTTGGTGATGGAGTAGGCCGCAAAGATGGAGATGACGATCTGCAGCACCGTCTCGATGACGGAGGTGACGATGCTGTTGAAGTAATACCGCCAGAAGGGGATCATCTCGAAGACCTTGGTGAAGTTTTGCCACTGCCACTCGGAGGGGATCCAGCGGGGGGGATAGGCGTACACGTCCGCCTTGGTCTTGAAAGCGGAGAGGATCATCCACACGAAGGGGAACAGCATGAACAGGGCGCCGATGGTGAGCATGACGAACACGTACCACTGGTAGCCGTTCAGACGCTTGCGGCGGATGCGCATGGGCTGGATATCGGGATTCTTACTCATAGTCCACGTCCTTTCTCGCATCCATGGCGGAGCGGATCTGGGTCAAAATGAAGATGACGATGAACAGCAGCAGCGCCGCGGCGGAGGCCCGGCCCATGCGGCCGTTGGTGAAGGCCTGCTCGTAGATATAGCTGACGATGAGGCGGGTGGACCCCAGGGGACCGCCGGTGGGGGTCATGACGTTGATCTCCGTGAACACCTTGAAGGAGTTGATGATGCACATGATGATCACGAAGTTGGTGATGGGCCGAAGCAGCGGGAACTTCACCTTCCAGAACAGCTTCCACTCGCTGGCGCCGTCCAGCCTGGCCGCCTCGAGATAGGAGTCGGAGATGTTCTGCAGGCCCGACAAAAACAGCACCACGTTGTAGCCCAGGCCCTTCCAGATGGAGAACAGCAAAATGGAGATCAGGGCGGTGTGCTCGCTGTAGAGCCACTTGAGCTCCGGCAGGCCCAGGAAGGAGAGGATCTGGTTGAAGGGACCCACCTGAGGATCGTAGAACCAGATCCAGATCAGGCTGGAAGCCACCATGGGCACCACCACCGGGGCGAAGTAGGTGGATCGGAGAAACTTCTTGAGGGGCACGTTCTTATCGAGCTGCACCGCGATGAACAGAGCCAGGGACGTATCGAAGATGAGCTTGGCGGCGGAATACTTGCAGGTGTTCCACATGGACAGCCAAAAGTCTTCGTTTCCCAGCAGATATTCGTAGTTGCGGATGCCCACGAAGGACATTTCGCCCGTGGCCATGTTGAAGTTGGTCAAGCTGAGCTCCACCACCTGCACCACGGGGATCACGAAGGTGAACACCAGGAACACGATGGAGGGCACCAGCAGAAGCACGCCCACCACGATCTCCGGTACGGAATAGGTGTTCTTTCCGATCCGGACCTTGCGGATGGCGCGCGCAGGCGGCTGTACGGCCGCCGAAACGTTCTTTTCCATAGGCTCATCTCCTTTTGGCGATCAGGACATCTTGGGGGACATAGTGCAGCGTGACGGCCCCGCCCGCCAGGGGCCAGGGGTTCCCGTCGCACACGGCCAGGACCGAAGGCGCGAGGCCGGTGATAGCGATCTCGTCCGCCGCCGAAAAGAGCAGCCGCTCCTCGGGGGCGAAGGCGTCGTAACCCCTGTCGTCCGGTTCGTAGCTGACCAGGGGCCGGGCGCT
>JAZRUD010000326.1:0-1336 GCA_045652385.1 Clostridia bacterium | reverse complement strand
CACTCCTTCCGCGTCCCCGGGACGCTCGCTTTGCCTTGTATGATATCATCTTCGTCCACGGCATGCAAGAGCGCCCGGGTCTATGTCCGGGCTGCGCGTCGCTGAGGGATCAGGCCTCTTATGTCAGTCCGCTTTCAGCATCCGATAGCCGATGCCGATGTGGGTCTGGATATACTTCGGGGAATCCGGATCGGGCTCTATCTTTTTGCGCAGGGTGGTCATGAACACCCGCAGGGAGGCGATGTCGTTGTCCCAGTTCCGACCGTAGATGTTCTGTGTGATGAAGGTGTGGGTCAGCACCTTGCCCGTATTCTTCGCCAGCAGACAGAGTATTCTGTATTCCATGGGCGTCAGCTTCAGCTCCTCGTCGTCCAGGTACGCGCAGCCGGCGGAGTAGTCGATCCGAAGCCGCCCGTTGGTGTAGACGGACCTGTCCGCGCCGGTGTCGCTGCTCATAAGCGACAGCCGCCGCAGCGTGACCCGCAGCCGGGCCAGCAGCTCCTCCACGGAGAAAGGCTTGGTGAGATAGTCGTCCGCCCCGGCGTCCAGAGCTTCGATCTTATCCCGATCGTCGCTGCGGGCGCTGATGACGATGATGGGCAGATTGGACCAGGTCCTGACCTGGCGTATGACGTCGATGCCGTCCATATCGGGAAGGCCTAAATCGAGGAACAGCACGTCCGGGTTATGGGAGGCGGCCATGAGGATGGCCTCGGCTCCGTTTTTGGCGGTGAGATACCGATATTCGTGGGTCTTCAGGGTGGTGACGATCAAATTCCTCACAGGCGCGTCGTCCTCGATGACCAGGATTAGGGGACTATTCATCCACTTGCACCTCCTTCATGGGCAGGGAAACGGTGAAGCAGCAGCCCGTGGGGGCGCTGTCGGTGAGGGCGATCCGGCCTCCGTGGCTCTCTACGATGGCTTTGCAGAGGGCCAGCCCCAGGCCCAGGCCCCGGCGCCCGTCGACCACCTTGCTCTGCCCCGTGTAGAACATCTCGAACACGTGGGGCTTCACGTCGTCCGGGATGCCCGGCCCGTCGTCTCGGACGATGACCTCGGCTTCGCTGCCCGCCTGCCGGCTCTCGATCAAGATATGGGAGCCCGCCGGCGTGTTCTTGACGGCGTTGTTGATGAGGTTGATCAGTACCTGCATGATGAGCCGGGCGTCCATGTCCACCAGCAGGATGTCGTCCGTAGCCCGGACGGCGATATGATGCTGCGCGGCGTTCCGATCCACGTGCTTCAGGGCTTCGTCGATCACGTCGCTCAGGACCTCGGAGGAGAGGTGCAGCTCCATCTGCCCGTTCTCGATCCGGGAGATGGAGAGAAGGTT
>JAZRUD010000325.1:0-5946 GCA_045652385.1 Clostridia bacterium | reverse complement strand
CCAACCCCTTCGGTCCCATTTGGACCGTGCATCGGTAGCCCTGGCAGTTGTTCAGACGCCAACTGAAGTAGGGCGCTTGGGGAAAAGCGAACCGGTCCATGACAGACATGATGACGCCACCGTGGACCACAAGGTAAAGGCGTTCCCGCCCTGCCTCCATGGCCTTTTCCACTTCCCTCCGGAAAGCGGCACACACCCGATGCTGAAAGACCAGCCTGGCGTCCCCATGGGGGCAGGGACCCATACATCGGGTCACCTCCACCCAGTAGCGGAAGTCCGGGTCGTTCTCCATGTCGCGGGCGGAGCGGCCCTCGAAGTCTCCGAAATCCATCTCCCGCAGGCCGGTGACGATGCTCTGCCTGGCGTTGGGAAACAGGATGGCTGCGGTCATTTGGGTGCGCCGCAGCGGCGCCACCAGGACCTCGGTCACGGAGGGGTCGTTCCCTGCCGACTTGGCTGCTTCGATGCCCTTTGGGCTCAGGGGCTCGTCGGTGACGCCCAGATACCTGGATTCAGCGTTTCCCGGCGTCTGGCCGTGACGAAAAATGAACACTTCCATATATTACTTCCCTTTGATGATCGTTGGGATGCCCGCCACCATTCTGATCACTATTTCAGCTTGAGCGGCCAGCTGAATGCACAGGCGGCCCGTCGCCTCCCGAGCCTGCCGCTGCTCATAACGGATCGGAATGACGCCGGAGCCAACCTCCGCGCAGACTACTGCCTCCTTTTGGAGCAGGGCGGGCAACAGCGCCGGAGCCCTCTCCGGATCGGCTGCCACCAGCTTCTCAAGGCCATACAGAGCTTTTTTATCGTCCAGCACGCCATCGGCTATGTCCCCGGGTCGGTAGCCGAGCGATTCAAGATAGGTCCGTTTTCCTGAGGCAGCGCCCCCCAAAATCAAGATCATAGAGCCATCAGCATCCTTTCTGTCAATACCAGGAGAGCCAACATGACCAGCTCCGCCACCTGCAGCTGGAACCCGGCGATGTCCCCGGACATGCCTTCAAATTGCTTCATGGCCATGCGCCGCACCAGAAGCAGCGTTACGATGGCCCCCAGGGCCATCACGCCGCCTGTCAGAGGATGCACTGCTGCCAGGATCGCGGCGGACAGGATCACCCAAAGAACGGCCATGATCCCCACCCGCTTGTCCGCGGCCTGGTGGAAGAAGTTCAGCGTCCCCTCCCCCGGCCGCACGGGCAGCCATGTGCCGGACACGGCGGAAAGACTCCGGCTCATGACGTGCATGGGGGCAAGCCACAGTACGGCCCTGCTTCCAAGGTTCTGGCACAGAGCAAAATAGGCCAGCAGATAGCAGCCAAGACCGATGGCGGCAAAGGCTCCGG
This sequence comes from Clostridia bacterium, assembly GCA_045652385.1. Classification (GTDB taxonomy): domain Bacteria; phylum Bacillota; class Clostridia; order Christensenellales; family CAG-138; genus RUG472. The sequence continues at coordinate 4,597 of JAZRUD010000325.1, read as the reverse complement.
TATGGGGGTCCTTCAAAATAGCCCGTTTCTTCTCCGGAGCGGCGTGGCTCTTGAGGGCGTCCACCGTGTCCATGAACCCGTCCAGGTGAATGCCTCCGGTGAGCAGAATGGGGATCAGGGTGAAGCCTGCGGCGCTGAGGGCTTGGCCAAGTTCCAGCAGATCCACCAGCGACACCCACAGGAATTCCACCAGGCCAATGACCAGGCCCACGAATGGCAGGCACACCAGCATATACCGTATCTTCTCCTTCTCCCAGGGCACCTGGGGCACGGGCAGAGAGGAGAACATGGAGAAGGCAGCACAGAGGGAATACAGAAAGTTCATGCCTGCTCTCCTTTCAAACAAATGGGGATGCCGGCCACCAATTCATAGACCTGATCCGCCATGTCGGCCATCCGGGCGTTGATTTCGCCAAGGACGTGTATGTATCGACGGGTCTCAGATGAATAGTCTTCGTTATCGCTTCCCACGTCATTGGTGATGACGATAAGGGTTTTTGTCTGCTGCAAGAGATTCTCCACCCCTGCTATCACCTTCTCCACCGGATCCGCCGGAGCTTCGGGCTGTATATACATCTCATTGGCGGTGAGATTGCATAAACATTCCAGGAGCGCCGTGCCGCCGGGTTGCGGAAGCTTCAGCGTGTCCACGTCCGTATATCGCTCGATGGTCTCGAAGCCTTTGCCCGCCCGGATATCCTGATGGCGGGCGATTTTTCGCAGACATTCCTCGTCGTAGGGCTGCATGGCGGCGATATAATACAACGGTTTCGCTCCCGATACCGCCAGTTTTTCCCCATATGTGCTTTTGCCGCAGGCAGAGCCGCCGGTAAGCAGGATCAGCATCATTTCCCTCCCTGGGGCGTATAGGCGTTGATGCCCACCGCGTCGAAGGTGGCGTTTCCTCCGTATACAGCCAGGCCCATGTCCAGCAGCGGCAGCAGGCATACGCCGCCCGTTCCCTCGCCGAGGCGCATATTTGCAAAAATAATTGGATATTTATTCAAGACCATCAGCACCCGCCTGGCCGCCGGCTCGTCCGAACAGTGGCTGGGCAGCATAGCGATATCCGCTCCGGGGCACAGCCGCTGCGCCATCAAAGCCGCCACGGCGCTGATGAACCCGTCGATGACGACAGGCACCCCATATATCGCACCGCCGATGAACAGACCGGCCATGCCGCAGATGTCCAGGCCGCCCAGCTTGCTGAGTACGTCCAGAGGGTCCTTGGGATCGGGGCGATGGACGGTGATGGCCCGCTCAATGGCCCAAATCTTCCGATGCAGGCCCGCATCGCTGAGACCGGCGCCCCGACCCGTGACCGTCTCCGCCGGCAAATTCAGCATAGCCGCCACCAGAGCGCTGGAGGTAGTGGTGTTGCCGATACCCATCTCACCGGAGACCAGGAGCGTATACCCCCGCTCCTTCAATTCTTTGACCAGGTCCACCCCTGTGGAGATAGCCTGCATGGCCTGCTCCCGGGTCATGGCGGGGCGACGGGCCATATCCTCTGTGCCGTCCATGACGTGTCGGTCCAGCACCCCTTCCACGCGGCGGACCATCCCAAGATCCACGGGGATCACGTCCGCATGGGCTACCTGGGCCATCCTGCAGACGGAAGACTGCATTTTCACCATCTCCCCCGCCATGCGAACCGTAACCTCCTGGCCAGTCTGCGTCACGCCCTCCCGGACCACGCCGTTGTCGGCGCAGCATACCACCACGGCCCGCTTAGATATATCCACGTTGGGATCACCCGTCAGAGCGGCCATGTCCATAACCAGTCTCTCGAGAGCCCCCAAACCATCCAGGGGCTTGGCGATGCTGTCCCAACGACGCTGGGCAGCGGCCCGCGCCGACGAATCGGGTTTGCGCAGACTGCTTTGCCATTGCTGCAGCAGTTCTTCCATGGCTACGCCTCCTTCCATTGGGCCAGCATTTTCATCATCCAGTCCCGCACGTCCATGCGGTAGACCCGGTTCAGCACCTCGTCGGAAAAAACCCTGTCCATGGGCCCGTCGGCCACCACCTGGCCTCGATCGAGAAGCAAAGCCCTGGTACCGTAGGCCCGGGCCAGGGACAGATCGTGGACCACGGAGATCACGGCCCGATCCTTCTTCTCCAGCCAAGTTTGAATGAGTTCGAAAACCTGCTTCTGATACACCAGATCCAGGTGGTTGGTGGGCTCGTCCAGGAGCAGCAGCTGCGGATCCTGCGCGAAGGTCTGGGCCAGGAACGTTCTTTGCAGCTCGCCGCCGGAGAGGGTCAGAACGTTCTGGCGGCGCTGCTCGTAGAGGCCGGTCTGCTCCAAAGCCGCCCTCACCGCCTGCTCTTCCCCGCTGTGGCGGGAGAAGATGGTAGGCGCATAAGCGTACCTCCCCAGGCGGACCACCTCCTCTACGGAGAAGGAGTAGCCTACGAAATGGCTTTGGGACAGGACGCCGACGCTGCGAGCCAGCTCGTAGGACTTCATGGCCCGGATGTCCTTCCCTTCGAAAAACACGCGGCCCTTTGCCGGCGCGCCGCCGGTGACGGCGTTGATCAGGGTGGATTTCCCCGCCCCGTTGGGGCCCACGATCATGAGCCACTCCCCGGGCTCGAGACGGAAGGAAACGTCGTGCAATATGGTCAGGTCCCCGTAAGTGACGGTCAGATTTTCTACTTTCAGCATGGTATCACCGTCCCTTCCGGGAGGACCCGTAGATGTACACGAAGGCCACTGCGCCTATGATGGAGGTGACCACGCCGATGGGCAGCTCCTTGGGATTCAGGAGGATGCGGGCGATAAGGTCGGACAGCATCAGGAAGATGCCGCCGCCGAAGAGCGACGCGGGCAGCAGCCGTTTATGGTTGGGACCCACCAACAGCCGCACCATATGAGGCGTGACCAGGCCTACAAAGCCAATGGTGCCGCCGATGGATACGCACACGCCGATAAGACCGGACACAGCGATAAGAATGATGAGCTTCACCCTTCGTACATTCACGCCCACGTGACGGGCATTCTCCTCCCCCACTGCGAAGGCATTCAGCTCCCGGGCGTGGAGTAATATGATGCTGCCAAAGAGGATCAGTGCGGCCAGCAGCACCAGTACGTTGGTATAGCTGGTGCCCTGCAGGCTCCCCATGGTCCAGAATGTGATGGATCGAAGCTTCTCCCCGGAAAAGGTGATGACGATGCTCATGACGCTGGAAGCGAACATGGAGAAGATGACGCCGATGAGGATGATGGTGTTGGTGGATAGGGAGAAATCCAGCTTGTAGGCCAGGCCCAAAATGATGAGCAAAGAGCAAAAAGCGAACACCATGGCCATGACCATGGTGCCCGCAAAAGGCAGACCGGGTATGGTGATCCCGAAGGCGATGGCGATGACCGCGCCCAGGGATGCGCCGGAGGACACGCCCAGGGTGGACCCGTCCGCCAGGGGGTTCTTTAGCAGCCCTTGCATAGCCCCGCCGCAAAGGGACAGGCTGGCCCCCACCAACATGACCGCCAGCACCCGAGGCAGCCTCGAAGTGAGCAGGATGGCAGGCGCCGTGCCCGCCGGCTGAGGCTGTCCGCAAACAGCCCTCCATATCACGGAAACGGTGGTTTTAAAGGGAATGCTGACGCTTCCGACGCAGACCGAGAGGAGCAGCGTGAACACCGCTGCCGCAGCAAAGAGCAGATATTCCCATCCGCGAAAGTGTTCGCTGTCCCTCCCGTTCATGTCGCTACCAAATCAGGCGGCAGGCGCCAGCTCCTGAGCAGCCATGCTCTCAACCACGAAGTCGAAAAGCATCTGCGCGCCTTGAGCCAGCCGCGGGGCGGGCCGGGACAGCTCGTTGTTGGGGAGATTCAGAATGTCCCCGTTCTTCACGGCGGTCACGTTTTCCCAGCCGGGTCGGGCCATGATCTCCTCCTCAGGAGTGGGGCCCTCGCCATAGTACATGGTGATGGTCATGATGTAATCGGGGTTCCGCTCCAGAACCTGCTCCTCGGAGATGGCAGCCCAGCCTTCAACGTCATTGAAGCAGTTCTTGAGGCCCATCATCTCCGCTACCTCGTTCATGAAGGTGCCGGTCCCCGCGGTCCAAAGGCCCCACTGCAGGGGGCTGACCTCGAAATAGACGGTCTTTGTGCCGTCAAACCGGTTGGCTTTGATCTCCGTGAAGATGGACTCCATATCGGAGATAAGCAGCTCGGCTTCCTCCTGCTTGCCCATGACCTGACCGATCATGCGGACGGCGGTGTAGGTACCGGCGATATCCTGGGCGTCGCTGACCACCACTTTGATGCCGGCCTTCTCCAACTGAGCGATCTGCTCCTCGGTCTGAGCCATGGTGGCCATGAACAGCACCTCGGGTTCCAGGGAGATGATCTGCTCGATGTTGGTGTCATACCCGGACTGCACGGAAGGAATGTCCATGACCTCGGCAGGATAATCGCAGTACTCGCCGCGCCCCACCAAAGTGCTTTCAGCGCCGAGAGCGAAGATGATCTCGCAGTCAGAGGCGGTAAGGGCCACGGCCTTCTCCACGGGTTTCTCGAACTTGATTTCGCGGCCGGCCATATCGGTGATGGTAAAGGAAGTGTCTACGGGTGCTTCGGCAGGCG
>JAZRUD010000324.1:0-3320 GCA_045652385.1 Clostridia bacterium | reverse complement strand
GTCCATGAGGAAGATGACGGGGGTGCGATACTTCTCGGCCAGGTTGAAGCAGCGGATGGCTTCAAGGTAGGTCTCCTTCACCGTGGCGGGGGAGATGACGATGGCGGGATGGTCGCCGTGAGTGCCCCAGCGGGCCTGCATGAGGTCGCCCTGAGCGGGGCTGGTGGGAAGGCCCGTGGAGGGGCCCACGCGCTGGACGTCCACGACCACGACGGGGATCTCGGCCTCGGCGGCGTAGCCGATGTGCTCCTGCTTGAGGGAGAAGCCCGGGCCGGAGGTGGCGGTCATGGCCTTGACGCCGGCCACGGAAGCGCCGATGGCGGCGGCGGCGCCGGAGATCTCGTCCTCCATCTGGAGGAAGCGGCCGCCCACCTTGGGCAGCTCCTGAGCGGAGATCTCAGCGATCTCGGTGGAGGGCGTGATGGGGTATCCGGCGAAGAACCGCATACCGGCGGCGATGGCGCCCATGACGCAGGCTTCGTTGCCCTGCATTAATACTTTCTTACCCATTAGTTTGCACCCTCCTCAACTTTTTCCAGATAAATGGCGTAGTCGGGACACCTCTGTTCGCACTGCCCGCACTTGATGCAAGCGTCGGGATTGGCCTTGGTGACCTTTCCCTTCTTCAGCACGAGCACCTGCTTGGGGCAGAAGGCCACGCAAATGCCGCAGCCCTTGCACCACTTTTCGTTGATGATCAGCCGTTTGTTAACCATGTGTTTCCCCTTTCCATGATAAATAACGGAAGTATAAAAACATCCTGCCAGTATGATACCATGGCAGGAGAGGATGGGAAAGCAGTTTTATAGGCGGGCGAGCAACAACCATATGGTTGTTAAAAATGGGATAATTGAAACTAAAATGCAGGGCATCCTGCAAACAGAAAAGAATTTGCAGGATACCCTGCAAATTCTCACGAATTCAGGATGGTCTGCGCTTCCTCGATAAAGTCCCGGGCGGCGTTGGAGAGATATTTTTCCGGATGGTAGGCCACCACGATGGTCTGGGCAAGGTCGCTGTCCAGGGGGAACCAGTCCACCGCGTCCCGGGCCGCCTGGGCTGAGGGGAGCAGGGACTGGCTGGAGAGGAACAGCTCCGGATAGATGGTCATGCCCATGCCCTCCATGGCCAGGGCGAAGGCGGTCTGGATGTTCCGGGTCTCCAGCAGGACCCGGGGCGTGATGTCGTAGCGGGAGAAGAGCCGGTCCGCCATGCGCCGGACCCGATCGTCCCGGTCGAGGAGGATGAAGGGCAGGTCCCTGAAGGCCAGAATGTCCACGCCTTCGGCAAATTCCCGGCGCTTTTCGTCAGCCTTCTCTCCGAACAGGTCTGCCATGAAGGTCTTGGGCACCACCAAAAACAGCCGCTCCCGGCTCAGCTCGGCGGCCTCGAAGGCATCGAGATCCCGGGGCACGTAGCCGATGAGCAGGTCGATGCGGCCCTTGCTGAGGTTGTCCTGAAGCTCCGCCGAGGAGCCCTCCTGGATGGTGATGGTGATCCCCGGGTGCCGGGCGTGGAAGGGGGGCAGCAGCCGGGGCAGCAGGGCCTGGCCCCGGGTATAGCTGACGCCGATCCGGAGCTCGCCGGTATTGTTGTTATTGAGGTCGTCCAGCTCCAGATGGAGCTGGCGATGGATGTTCCCGATCTGCTCGGCGGCGGCCTTCAATCGCTTGCCCGCGGGGGACAGGGTGAAGCGGGGATTGCGCTCGAAGAGCCGGGCTCCCAGCTCCTGCTCCAGCTTGCCGATCTGCCGGGACAGGGCTTGCTCCGAGATGTGAAGGCGTTTGGCGGCCCGGGTGACGTTCATCTCCTCGGCCACGGCCAGAAAATATTCGAGATTCTGAAAGTTCATGCCATCGCCTCCGACAACTGAGTATAGGTAGATTATACGTGGGTTTCTCCCCTGCGTCAATGCGGTATGTCCATGATTTCGCCTGTCACAGCGTCATAAAACAGTTGACTTTTCCCCCTGGATACAGTAGCATAATAGGTACAAATGAACACCGTTTTAGGCTGCAAGGAATCCGGTGAGAATCCGGAGCAGTCCCGCTGCTGTCAATGGCTGCGAGGGCACAAAGGCCACTGCGAATTTCGTGGGAAGGCGTGTCCGAGGAGGAAGCCATGAGCCAGAATACTTGCCGTAAAACGACGGCGGTCCGCCCCGAGGAGGGATGGCGATCGTCAGGGAGAAAGGACCCGGGGGTCAAAGCGCAGGCGAGGACCTCCCAGTGAGTCCTTTTGGGCGTTTCTCACGGCAGCGCCCCTCGTTGCGGCAGTATCGGCGGGAACATAAAAACGGCACCCCCGGCGATAGTGATATATTATGGAAGAAAGGATGTTGTGATGGATACCAAATCTAACACCGAACCGTTGGCTCCGGTGACCTTCGATGAGTTCGAACCGACTTCCTACGAGACGTGGAAAGCCGCGGCCATCGAAAGCCTGAAGGGCGGCATCTTCGAGAAGAAGCTGTTCACCAAGACGCCGGAAGGCATCGTGCTCTCGCCCATCTACACGGAGGCGGAAGCAGCGCCCTACAAGGAGCGCCTGGGCTTCCCCGGCGCCGCCGACTTCCTTCGGGGCACCAAGACCGCCGGCTATGCCGAGGAGCCCTGGAAGATCGCCCAGGAAGTGGAGACCCGCGACCCCGCTGAGGCCAACAAGATCCTGCTGGAGGAGCTCAACAAGGGCACCAACGCCGTGAACTTCGACGCCGAGGCCGTGGAGCTGAATACCCTTAAAGACGTGGAGACCCTTTTGAACGAGGTCCAGCTCCGCTACGCACCCCTGTCCGTCTACGCCGGGGAGACCGCCCTGCCCCTGCTGGCCGCCGTCATGCGCCGCCAGAAGAAGGTGGGCGACGACGCGCCTCTCACCGGCTGCGTGGGCGCCGATCCCATCGGCGAGGCCGTCAAGAAGGGCGGCTTCGACAGCAGCTTTGCAAGCTACATGGACCAGATGGCCACCACGCTGAAGTGCGCCCTCAAGCACGCGCCCGAGCTGAAGGTCATCTACGTGCAGAGCTCCGTCTATCACAACGGCGGCGCCAACGCCATCCAGGAGGCCGCCGCGGCTCTGGCCACCGGCCTTCAGTACATCGACGAGATGGTGGAGCGGGGCTACACCGTAGATGAAGCCGCCGAGCACATCCGCTTCAACTTCTGCCTCGGCCCCAACTTCTTCATGGAGATCGCCAAGCTCCGGGCCGTCCGCGTGGTCTGGGCCCAGCTCATGCAGGCCTACGGCGCGGGCGAAAAGGCCCAGTGCATCGACGTGTTAAGTCGGAGGCCAAGCGGTCTTAGGAAGACAACATTCACACA
>JAZRUD010000323.1:0-5738 GCA_045652385.1 Clostridia bacterium | reverse complement strand
GATATGGGCGTACAGGGGGCCGCCATCGCTACTGTGATTTCGCAGTTCTTCAGCGCAGCCTGGGTCCTCCGCTTCCTCCTGGGAAAGAAAGCGATCTTCAAATACAACCGATTCGAGATCGACCCCACATGTGCTAGAAGGATCGTTTCTCTCGGGATCGCGGGCTTTGCCTTCAAGATAACGACCGGACTTGCTCAGGCAGTATCCAACGCTATGCTGAAGCTGTTCGGGGCGGGATTAAGCACTCTGTATGTCGGCGCTATGTCGATCATCAACTCCTTGCGTTCCGTTTCCAATCAGCCCATATTCGCCATCTCTCACGGCTCGCAGCCGATCATCAGTTTCAACTATGGAGCAAAGCAATACAACCGAGTAATCGACTCCATCAAGTTCGTGACCTTTGCTAATGACACTTAAGGATATAGAGTACTTCTGCATCGTCGCAAAGGAAGGAAACATCACTAAAGCAGCAGCTGGATTATTTATTGCACAACCTGCCCTGAGCCAATGTATCAAAAAGCTGGAAAGCGAAATGGGAATTACGCTGCTAATCCGGAGTAAAGCAGGAACAACGTTGACAAAGGAAGGAGAATGCTTTTATTCATTCGCTCAGCGCGTGATGAACGAGAAGAAGGAGCTGGATGTACAGCTTCAGGACATGCGAAACGGAGAAAGGGGCACAGTGCGTCTAGGTTTCTCTGGTTCCCAAGCGAGCTTCATCCTGCCGCAGATATTGCCATCATTCCAAATGGATCACCCCAATATAGAGCTTCAGCTGGTGGAATCCCTCTCTATTGAAACAGAAAAGCGATTGATCTCCCGGGAGATTGATCTGGCGATCATTCCTAAGCCTACGCTCCTTTACAATTTCGTCTCGTTCCTCCTTTTACAGTTTGCCACCGTGCCGCTGATCCGCGTTTTTTCCCAAGACGCAGAGCTTATCCATGTGGCTAAGCGCTGTATACAAATCTACTTTGGCGCCTACGTGTTCATGGCGCTGATGCAAACCGGCCAAAGCACGTTTGTAGCACTCAATATGCCTAAGTATGCGCTTTTCTTCTCAGTGTTCCGAAAGATCATACTGATTATCCCTCTGACTCTTATCCTGCCGAGAACGGGATTCGGTGTCGATGGCGTGTTTTATGCGGAGCTGTTTTCGGAGGTGATTGGCGCAACCGCCTGCTATACGACCATGCTTTGTACCGTGCTTCCCAGGATCAGAAAGGAAAAGGAACAGGCAACAGCAGAAGCCCAGGCCAGCGTATCCGCCTGATGTGGGAATATCGCTGCGATCGCTTAAACATATAATAAACAGGAGATTTACTATGAAACGAATTGTCTTAGGCAGCACCGGGATCACCGTCCCGCAGAATGGATTTGGAGCGTTGCCTCTCCAGCGCGTATCGAAAGAAGAATCCATTAAGCTGTTGCATCGAGCCTATGAAGGGGGCATGCGCTACTTCGATACCGCCCGCGCCTATACAGACAGTGAAGAAAAGCTGGGATTAGCTTTTGGGGATGGTTGGCTGAAAAGAGAAGAAATATTCCTCGCTACCAAGACGTTTGCTAAGACTCCAGAAGGATTCTGGAGGGATCTGGAGACCTCCCTTAAGCTTCTGAAGACTGAATATATCGACGTGTACCAGTTCCACAATCTGCCTCAATGCTACCGTCCCGGGGATGGTACAGGCATGTATGAATGCATGCTGGAAGCCAAAGAACTGGGAAAGATCCGTCATATAGGTGCGTCTGCTCATAAGATCGACGTAGCCCGTGAGGTAGCCGAAAGCGGCCTATACGAAACTCTTCAGTATCCCCTGAGTTATATGGCTGAGGAAAAGGAACTGAAGCTGATAGCTATATGCCGGCAGAGGAACGTCGGCTTTGTGTGCATGAAGGGCTTGGCCGGCGGACTCATCACTAACGCTAAAGCAGCCATGGCCTTTATAAACCAGTTTGACGGACTGATCCCTATTTGGGGTATTCAGCGGGAGAAAGAGCTGGATGACTGGTTGTCCTTTATGGATGATACACCGGTTTTGGATGATGAGCTTAGCGCTTACATCGCAAAAGAACGGCAGGAATTGAAGGGTTCCTTCTGTCGTGGTTGCGGTTACTGCATGCCTTGCACGGTGGGTATTCAGATCAACAATTGTAATCGTATGTCTTTATTGATCCGCCGAGCGCCTAGCGCCGCCTGGTTGACAGAACGCTGGCAGGCAGAAATGGCGAAGATCGACGACTGTGTCGATTGCCGGTTATGCGTCAGCAAATGTCCCTACCAGCTGGACATTCCGAACCTGCTTCGAAAGCATTTGGAGGACTATCGGAACATACTGGCAGGGAAGACAAAGATCACGGATTGAAAAAGGGAGAATTATTATGATAGAATCCTTTTCCATGCCTGCAAATGCCTGCAACACCCATCTGCACATCATCGACCCAGCCTTTCCCAACGACGGCAAGGCTGCGGCCCAGATCGGCACCGTGGAGACCTACCGGCAGCTGGCCGATGAGCTGAGCCTTCCTCGGGCGGTGTTCGTTCAGGCCAAGCCCTTCGGCAAGGACAATTCCTGCCTGGTGGACGCTATCCAAAAGTTCGGTCCCGAGAACGCCCGAGGCATCGCCGTGGTGGACGCTTCCGTCAGCGAAGAGGAGTTGCGCCGTCTCCACGAGGCTGGGGTACGAGGCCTGCGCTTCTCCGTATGGAATCCCAACAACGCCGTGGTCAGTTTTGAGGATTGCGCCCCCTTGGCCGAAAGGGTGAAGGACATGGGCTGGAACATGCAGCTACACATGAGCGCCCAGCAGATCGCCCAGCAGGCGGATGTGATCCGCAGGCTTCCCGGCAAGGTGGTCTTTGACCACATGGGCCGCTTGAACCCGGAGATGGGCGTGAAGGACCCCGCCTATACCTTTATTTTGGAGATGATAGATCGTGGCAACGCCTGGGTGAAATTGTCCGGCCCCTACCTCAACACCGTGACCGGCCGCCCCTGGAAGGACGCCAGTGCCACGGCCAGGGCCATCGCCGCCTACGCTCCGGAGCGGGTGGTGTGGGGCAGCGATTTCCCCCATGTGACCGAGAAGATCAAGCCGGACGAGCGGGAGCTGGTGGAATTGATCGCCGATTGGCTGCCTTCCGACCACGCCCGACAGTTTGCTTTGGCGGATAATCCTCAGGAACTGTATGGATTTTGACCTATGATCGAGGATTTCTCTATCCGCTCCATTCCCCTGAAATACGATTCAGACCGGCAGGCGCTGAAGAGCTTTCTGGCGTCCCAGGGGCTGCGCTATGAGGATGATATCGAAACGGCCTTCGGCGTCTTCGACGAAGAGGACCGTCTGGTGGGCTGCGGCTGCGGAGCGGGTCCTCTGTTGAAATGCTTCGCTGTTTCTGAGGAGCTTCGGGGTCAAAATGCCCTTGGACCCCTCCTCTCCGCTCTGGTTCAGGATCGGTTTCTGCGAGGGCACTACGATCTATATGTCATCACCCGGGCGAAAAACGCGCCTCTTTTCACTGCTTGCGGCTTTTTCCCTGTAGCAGAAACGACCGAGATTGTCATGCTGGAGAACCGGTCCGACGGCCCGGAGGCTTTCGTCAAGCCTTTTTGGCAGCCGGGAGATGAGCAGCGGACCGTGGGCGCCATCGTCATGAACGGCAATCCCTTCACTCTTGGGCATCGCCATTTGATCGAGCATGCAGCCGCCCGGTGCGACGTCCTCCATATGTTCGTGGTGGAGGAGGACCGTTCTCTGTTTTCCGTAGAGGATCGGCTGGCTCTCATTCGGGAGGGCACGGCTGATCTGCCCACGGTTCGAGTCGACCTAAGCGGACCGTATATGATCTCCTCCCTGACCTTTCCTACATATTTCCTCAAGGAAAACGAAGATGCGGCCCGGCTTCAGAGCGAGCTGGATGCCGCCCTGTTCGCCCGACGCATTGCCCCGGCGCTTCACATCACGAAACGATTTGTCGGTGCGGAGCCTCTCGATCCCGTCACAAGGAAATACAACCAGGCTCTGGCCGCCGCCTTGCCCCGGCAAGGGATAGAGCTCATCGAGATACCCCGATTGGAAGCGTCGGGCGCCCCCATCAGCGCCTCCCGGGTCCGGGCTCTGTTACAGGAGAAGGGCCTTTGCCAAGAGGTCCTAGCCCTGGTGCCTCCGGTGACCCAACGATATCTTTCGGAGCGATGGGTAACAGACCATGGACGTTGATCTTGTTTTCGTCGGTCCAGTCGTGACTCTGGAGCAAATCCTGGACAGCCGCACCCATCGAGCGGAACGCCAGCAGGCCGCCCTGGCAGACGGTGCTGCCTGCCTTGTCAGCTTCACCCTCAATATCCCCGGCAACGTCAAACAGTTTCCTCTGGCCCGGGCAGCCTTTTCGGAGGGGTTGGCGCTGTTGCGCGACGCCTTTGGCTCAACCGTTATACAAGAGAATACCATGGATGAACCCACAGGGTGCGAAGCCCTGCTGGTCCTGGACACCGATCCCGCCGAAGCAAAAAGAAAAGCCGTCCACATAGAGGATACCCAGTCTCTGGGACGGTTGTTCGATATGGACGTACTGGACGCTGATGGCCGTTCCCTCTCTCGGACCGACCTGGGTGCGGCCCAGCGGACCTGCCTGATCTGCGGCCAAAGCGCCAAAGTCTGCGGCCGCAGCCGAGCCCACTCGCCGGAACAGCTTCAGGCCCGGATCGGCCAGCTGCTGGATGATCATTTCAAGAATAAATTTGCGGACGATTGCCAGAGCGCGGCATTGCGGGCCATGCTCACAGAGGTGTCCGTCACCCCAAAGCCCGGTCTGGTGGATCGGAATAATGCCGGCTCGCACAGGGATATGGACTTCTTCACCTTTGTGGACAGCGCCGCCGCTCTGAGCCCTCATTTCCGCCGCATGTTTCTGGCCGGCTGGAACCACGCCGCAGAAGACGCTGCCGCTCTCTTTGCCCGTCTTCGGACGATGGGGCAGGCCGCCGAATCGGCCATGTTCGCCGCCACCCGGGGCGTCAACACCCATAAAGGCCTTATCTTCTCCTTGGGCCTTCTGTCCGGCGCCCTGGGAGTCTGGCGGCATGATCACCCCGACCAGCCCATAGACACAGCCGCCCTGCTGTCGCTCTCTGCCGAAATGGCCCGTTGCTCCCTGGACGATTTTGCCCGAATCGACGACGACACCAACGGCCTGAGCTGCTACCGACTCCATCACCTGACGGGCATCCGGGGCGAGGCCGCCCAGGGCTTCCCGGCCGTAGCTCAGACGGGCCTCCCGACCCTCCGCCGCTGCCTGGCCGCCGGTCTCTCCCTCAACGATGCTTCCGCACTAACCCTTCTGGCCCTCCTGGCCACCGTCACCGATACCAACATGGTCCACCGCGGCGGCCTTGAACAAGCCCTTTCACGCCGGCAGGAAGCCCAGCGTCTCCTGTCCGCGATCACGCCGGAGACCCTTCTGCCCATCCTGACCGCCCTGGATAAGGACTACATCTCCAACAACCTCAGCCCCGGCGGCTGCGCCGACTTATTGGCTCTGAGCCTGTTTCTGCTTTTTATCGGGGGATGAAAAACAAATCCGAATAAAATACGGTGCAAGTGAACCGTTGAGCCTCCCGCGTGCAGGGCGGTTTCTTTCAGCCTACAGCGGTTGATTGTCCTTTTTTATCAGATTCAAAAACCTTTGCGCCACAGGGGAAAGGGGCTCGAAATAGGCTATGCCGTAGGGGATC
>JAZRUD010000322.1:0-9284 GCA_045652385.1 Clostridia bacterium | reverse complement strand
CTGTCACGGCCGAGGGGTGAAGGTATACGTGACCCTCAACACCCTCATCCGGGACGAGGAGCTGCCCGCCTTTTTGACCGCCGCCCGGGAGGTGGCGGAGGCTGGGCCCGACGGGGTCATCGTCCAGGACCTGGCCGTGGTCCGGGTGCTCCAAACCATCTGCCCCGACCTCCCTTTGATAGGCTCCACCCAGATGTCCGTCCACAACGCCGCCGGGGTCAAGGCCCTGGAGGACATGGGCTTTACCCGGGTGGTCCTGGCCCGGGAGCTGACGCTGGAAGAGATCAAAAAGATCCGAGCTGAAACCAAAGCGGAGCTGGAGGTGTTCGTTCACGGGGCCCTGTGCATGAGCGTGTCCGGCATGTGCTATTATTCCGCCATGATGGGGGAAAGAAGCGGCAACCGGGGTCTTTGCGCCCAACCCTGTCGTCTCAATTCCTCCTGCAACGGACGGCCCTATGCTCTGTCCCTGAAAGATATGAGCTTCATCACCCGTGTTCGCGATCTGGAGGCGGCGGGGGTCTGCTCCGTGAAGATTGAGGGGCGCATGAAGCGGCCGGAGTACGTGGCCGCCGCCGTCACCGCAGTCCGGGACGCCCTGGCCGGACAGCAGCCGGATATGGCCACCTTGCAGACGGTGTTTTCCCGCAGCGGCTTCACCGACGGGTATCTCACCGGCAAGCGGAACGTGCGCATGTTCGGCGTCCGCACGGCAGAGGACGCCGCCGCGTCCAAGACCGTCTTCGGAAAGCTCGCCGAGCTGTATCGGCGGGAGTTTCCCGGCGTGCCCGTGGACCTGACCTTGACCGGCACGGAGGATACGCTTTCTTTGACAGCGAAGGACGAAGCCGGAAACGTGATCGAGACCTCCGTCCCCGTCCGGCGGGGGGACATGGCCCCGCTGACCGAGGACATCGCCCGGCGGAATCTGAGCAAGACCGGCGGTACGCCTTTCACCGTGCGCAGCTGTCAGGTGAAGCTGCCGGACGATCTGCCTGTTCCCGGGTCCGTGGTGAACGGCCTAAGGAGGGACGTGCTGGATAAGCTTCTTGAGACGCGCAGCCGGGGCAACGGCTACGCCCTGCAGCCCATGGAACTGCCGATGACGACGCCGTATGCGCCTAAGAAGCAGGCGCTTCGTCTGCGGTTCGAGAAAGCGGACCAGGCTTTCTTCCCGCCAGAAGCGGAAGCGGTCATTTTGCCCTTTGAGGAGATCGAGGATCATCCGGACCTGTTGAAGGAAGCCGTTCCCCTGTGGGCGGAGCTTCCACAGCTCATCTGGCCTATGGAGGAGCAGGCGATCCTGGATCGGCTGATCGCTCTGAAAGAAAAGGGCCTTACGGACGCGGTGGCGGGGAACGTCTGCGAGCTGGCCATAGCCCGGCGGGCCGGGCTTGTCGTCCACGGCGGCTACACCCTGAACGTGACCAATACCCTTTCGCTGGAAACCTATGAAGCTATGGGCCTTGCGGACACCGCTCTGTCCTTCGAGCTGCCCGTGAAGATGGGAGCGAAGCTGGGCGGAACGAAGCCCCGGGGCATCCTCGCCTACGGCCGGTTCCCCATCATGCAGTTCCGCGCCTGCCCCGCCCGGGGCGAAAAGGGCTGCGGCGCTTGCGAAGGCCAGCCGGAGCTGGTGGACCGAAAGGGCGTCGTTTTCCCCATGCTCTGCCATGATCGCCGCTATACGACGCTTTTGAACTCCGTGCCCCTGTACCTGGGGGACAAAACCCTGCCGCCCTTCGACTTCGCGACCATGTACTTCACCACGGAGGACAGAGACACCTGCCGCCGGGTGTACGAGGGCTTCCGCAAAGGAGCCGCCCCCTGGTTCGACAGGACCTCTGGCCTGGCGTTCAGGACTCTTTTATAAATCCACATATTGTTCAGCGGTTCGCCGGTGCGGGCCGCTTTTTTTGTTGCATATACATGTGCATCACGGCCGTCACATACAGTGGACCATGGACGAAGGAAAGAATTGGAAAACCTGGCTGCTGCCTTTGCTGACCGAGGATATGCGTCAGGCCCTGGCGCCTCTGGACCTCGAAGGGGTCACGGAGATCCGGCTGCGGCTGGGCAGACCCATGGAAGTGGTCACGGGCGTCGGGAGCCGGCTCCTGTACGCTCCCAACGGGCGGCCTATGCTGCGGGAAGGGGAGCAGGAGGGGCTTTTGTCCGCTTTCTGCAACCATGCTCGATATGCCTGGGAAAAGGAGATCCGGCAGGGGTTCATCACCTTGCAGCCGGGCGGCCGGGTAGGCATCGCCGGACGGATATCTTCTGAAACCGGCGCGCCGACCACAGTGACGGGCTTTTGTATCCGCATCCTCCGGCCGGTGGTGGGCTGCGGGGAGAAGGTGCTGCCCGCTTTGCTCGAAGAAGGACGATTGCGCTCCACAATCCTGTTTTCCGCTCCGGGGTGCGGCAAAACGACGCTGTTGAGGGACATCATCCGGCTCCTGTCCGACGGTCTCGGCGGGGCCGCTCCCCATCGGGTGGGCGTGGTGGACGAGCGATACGAAATCAGCGGGGAGGTGAGCGACAGCTTCGACCTGGGAGATCGGACGGACGTGCTTTTGGGCGTAGGCAAGGGGGAAGGGCTGCTGCGGCTGCTGTCCACCATGGGGCCGCAGGTCCTGGCGGCGGACGAGCTGAATCTCGCTGCGGACGTTGTGGCGGTGCTGGAGGCCAGGAGCCGGGGTGTTGAAGTGCTGTGTACAGCCCACGGCGGCACTTTTGAGGATCTGCTGCGCCGGGAGGGGATGGGCCGGCTCTTTGAAGCCGGGGCCTTTCAGCGATACGTGCGCCTCACGGGCTGTGGTCAGGTCCAGGAGATTCGAGACGAGGAGGGGAAGCTGCTGTGAAGCTATTGGCGGGGATCGCGCTGTTTCTCCTGTGCGCGCTGGCGGGGGAGGGCAAAAGCCGCCGCTTGGTGCATCGGGAGCAAACGCTGCTCAGGCTCCATGAGCTCGTTCGCGAGATCAGCGAAAGGCAACTCGCCGCCCTGGTGTCCTTTCGGGAGGGTGCGTTGAGTTGTCCGCCCTCTTATGAATGGGAACTGCTTTTGAAGTTGGCAGCCGGCAAGGAGATTTCTGCGCCCCTGCTGACGGCAGAGGAGCAGGACAGCCTTGCGGCCTATGCCCGGGCGGAGAGCCGGTCTCCCGCAGCTCTGCGGGCGGAACGGGACGCCCTGCTGGCCCTGCTAAGCCGGAACAGGGAGCAGGCCAAAGCGGAACTTGCGGGCAAGGGACAGGTCTATCGCTCTGTAGGGTATCTCACCGGCGTGGCGGCTTTGCTGCTGGTCCTGTGATATGCAGATCGAGATCCTCATCAAGATCGCGGGCCTGGGACTGCTGGTGTCCGTGATCATGACCCTGCTGAAGCAAAGCGGCCGGGAGGAGCTGGCGGCTCTGGTGGCGGTGGTAGGCCTGGCCATCGGTACGCTTCTGGTGCTGGAGACGGTCAATTCCCTTATGGAGACCATCCGGCGGGTGTTCTCCCTGTACTGAAGGAGGCTTCGATGGAGATTGTGCGCGTTCTGGGCGTGGCGGTCGTGGGCACGCTCCTGGCGGTGACCCTGGCCCGGCACAACAGGAGCTACGCCCTGCTGACAGGCCTCGCCACAGGGGTGCTGCTGCTCATGATGCTCCTGGGGGAGACCGAGGAACTGGAGATCTCTTTGCGTGAGATGGTCGGCCTCGGGAATCTTTCCTCCGAATACTTGCGCCGGGTGGTACGCATTCTGGGGCTCGCCTGCCTTACGGAGGCGGGGAGCCGCATCTGTCGAGACGGCGGTCAGGGGAATATCGCCCTGAAGGTGGAGCTGTGCGGCCGGGTCATGATCCTCTGCGCCATGCTGCCGGCGGTCCGGGAGGTGCTCCGTTCCGCCGAGACCGTGCTCACGCAGATCGGCCCATGACCATTCTTCTTGTTTGCGGGCTGCTGCTGTTTTCACCCGCGGATGGGCCTGCGGCTACGCTCCCCCCCACAGAAACGAGCGATTTCCTTGACGCTGTGGATCTCTCGGCCTGGGACGATTTCTTCTCCCGCCTGGAGGGAACTGAGCCGTGGCAGCGGCCCTCCGCTTTAGTGCGGGCCATCGCGGATGGAGAGGAGGACCCGGCCCAGCTGATCGACTGGCTGAAGACCAGGGGACGGTCGGGCTTCTCCGGTGCGGCGTCGCTGTTCCTCCTCGCCCTGGCCACCGGATTGCTGGCGGCCCTCTTCGAAACGCTGTTGGACGCTCCCAGCGTCCCTGCCCGCCGGGTGCTGTCCGTGGGACTGGCGGCCCTGCTGCTGGTTCGGCTGTTGCCCCTTATTCAGCGAGGCCTGGTCTGCCTGAAAGGCATTCTCTCCCTGGCGGAGGTGACCGTGCCGCTGATGACCGGGTCGCTGCTGCTGCTGGGCAGCCCGCAGGGAGCGGCCCTCATGGGAACGCTGGGAGAGCTGCTGGTGCATACCTGCCTTCGCTGGATGGAAGGAGGGCTCGTACCTCTGGCCCTGTCGGCGGGGGTCCTGCGCGCGGCGGATCTGAC
Organism: Clostridia bacterium; assembly: GCA_045652385.1. Lineage (GTDB taxonomy): Bacteria > Bacillota > Clostridia > Christensenellales > CAG-138 > RUG472. Next base: position 4,749 of record JAZRUD010000322.1, on the reverse strand, counting down.
GGGAGACGGCGTGCTCGCATCGTTTTCCAAGCTGATGTTCACTGTTTCCCGCTGGGGCGTGCGGGCGATCTCGATGGGCTATTCCGTTCTCGCGGCCCTCATGGGCGTGGGCGCGGCGAGTATGGATACCCTCCTGCTGCGCACGGGCCGGGTGGCGGCGGGCAGCCTGCCTCTGGTGGGCTCTCTGGTGTCGGATTCCCTGGGCGCCACCGCGGTCTGCCTGGGCCTGGTGAAGGAGGCTCTTGGCCGGACCGGGATGCTGCTGACCGTCTGGCAGGCGGCCGGTCCCGCCCTGACACTGCTGCTGCATGGCCTGGGTCTGCGGGCGGCGTCGGCGCTGCTTCTGCCTCTCGATCAACGGGAAATGGGGACCATGCTCTTGGCCCTGGGGGAGATGTTGACCGTCTTCGGCGCTCTGATTCTGGCAGCCGGAGCCATGCTGGGTGTGTCCGTAGGCGGGGCGGCTGGCTGTCTGGGAGGCGGGCTATGAGCGAAGGCATGATGACCCTGTGCCTGTGCGGCGCGATCACCGGTTTGCTGCTGTTGCTGTTCCCTTCGGGGACCGTGGGGGCGGCGGGGAAGCGGGCCGTGTCCGTCTGCTATCTTTTGGAAGCCATGCGCCTCTTTTGGCTGGCGCTGAAGGGAGGATGAATGAGGATGGCGCGGATCAAAGCCATCGTGGATCGGCTGCGGGGATGGAAGTACTTTCCCTGGGCTGCGTACGGGACGCTGCTCCTGCTGGCGGGCTTCTTCTACGGTCTGGGCGAGGGCTGGTTCCAGGGGGCGCCCCGGGACGGACCTGTTTCGCCGGAAGCCACGCTGGAAAACCGGCTGGAGGATATCCTCTGCACGGTGCGTGGCGCGGGCAAGGTCCGGGTCCTGATCACCTACGCCACGGCGGGGGAGCGGGTGGCCGCCACCGTCAGCACCCTGGACGAGAGCGTCTCCGAGACCTCCGGCGGGACCACGGCCACCCGGTCGGAGCAGTCAAGGGAGATGCGGCAGCCGGCCACCGTGACCACCGAGGGCGGTCAAAGCCCCATCATTCTGGTGGAGAGGGAGCCGGAGATCCGAGGCGTCATCGTGGTGGCGGAGGGGGCGGCGGACCCATCTGTGCGGCTGAGCCTTCAGCGGGCGGTGCAGGCCGTGACGGGCGTGTCCCTTTCCTGCATCGAGGTGTTTGAAATGAACTATCCCTCATAGGATAGACCAAGGAACCCGTATCCCCAGATCTGACAACATTCGATAAGGAGGAAAAAACATGAGACCATCCATCCAAAACATGAGGAAACTGCTGAATCGACGTACCATGACGCTTTTCGCTGTATGCCTGCTGCTGCTCGCTGTCGTGGCAGCCAATGTCATCATGAACCGCAACGAGGAAAAAACGGCCAAGGCCGCCACGGCGGCGGTCAGCGTGTCCGCACCGGGGGCGCAGGGAAGCTTCTTCGACATATACCGCAGCGAACGGGACAGCGTGAGGACCCAGGAGCTGGCGTATCTCGACGCCATCGTGGCTCAGGGCGGGGACGAAGCCACCCTGTCCGAGGCGCAGAAGCAGAAGATGACCCTGGTGGACTGCATGGAGTCGGAGCTGAACACGGAGAACCTGATCCGGGCTAAGGGCTTTGAGGAGGTCATCGTGTCCATGCACAACGGGTCCGTCAACGTGATCGTGGACGCCGACGCACTCACCGATGAGCAGGTGGCCCAGATACTGGACATCGTCCTCAGGCAAACCGGCGAAACGGCGGAAAATATCAAGGTGTCAACCGCACAATAACGGGTTGCCTTTTTCGTCAGAAGTTGGTATACTGTTACCGTATCAATGTGTCCAAATACGACAAGGAGGTCAACACAATGAACGAAGTCGATACCAACATTGAGAACATCCAGGGCGGTAAGATCGTATTTGCCGAGGACGTGGTGGCCACCATCGCATTCCTGGCAGCCAGCGAGGTGGAAGGCGTCCATGCCATGATCGGCACCACCATGGAAGGCCTCTCTGAGAAGCTGGGCAAAAAGAACTATACCAAGGGCGTGAAGGTCGAGGTCGGCTCAGAAGAGTGCGCCTGCGACATCACCGTCGTGGTCAAGTACGGATATCGCATTCAGGAAGTTGCTCAGAAGGTGCAGCAGGAGATCAAGAACGCCATCGAGACCATGACCGGCCTTAAGGTGGTGGAGGTCAACGTGAACGTGAACGGCATCTACTTTGAGCCGGAGAAGAAGGAAGAGCCCGCGCCTGCGCCCGAGCCCGAACCCGCGATCGAGGAGCCGGAAGCCCCCGCGCCTCGCGTGAAGTAATTTTGTCAAGACTATTCTGGCCGGAGCCCGCCTCGGCGCGGGCTCTTGCCGGTATGAAGGAGAGAAAACTATGAAGCTGTTGGACCGATTGCTCCTTTGGGTGCTCTCTGTACTCGCCGTTTTGCTGGGCTTGCTGCTCATCGTTCTGGTCCTGTTCCCGTCCCTTGCCTGGCTGCAGGTAGGCGCGGTGCGGGTGACGGTGGGCGTGATGGCTCTGATCAGCATCCTTGCTGCGGTAGGGCTCCATCTTCGCCATGCGGTCCGCAAGCGCGGCGAAGCGGCTTTGGTCAACGAGGGTGAGAACGGCAGCGCCTACGTAAATCTCAACGTGATCAGCGATATGGCCAAAAAGATCGGCCAGGACTGCGACGGCGTTCGTTCCTGCAAGAGTACGGTGAAGAACAACGGCAGCGGCGTGGATCTGGAGCTGGAAATGGCGCTGAATCCCGGCGTAGCCGTGGCGCCGCTGGCGTCCATGCTGCAGGAGCGGTTGAAGAACCGCATCTTTGAGATGACAGGCATCCACGTGGGGAAAGTGGGCATTATGGTGGAGGCCGCCTCCGAGGCGAAGGAAACCAAGCCCGCGCCCGTGGAACAGCTTCCCAGCCGGGTAAAATAATAGGGACAGGCTTATGAAAGATTGGATCAAAACGTTTTACAGTGAGCATAAATGGCTCTCTATCATGGTGATTTCCGCCCTGGTGCTGGGGATCCTCTTCCTCTGCATCGGCTTTTGGCGGACGCTCCTGCTGGCGGTTCTGATCGCCGTGGGCGTGCTGATCGGCACTCTGCTGGATAAAGGCGGCTGGGCGGCGGTGAAGGACTTCTTCGCCAGCATTTTTCAGAAAAAGTGAGGGCGGATATGGATCCTCGTTCTTTGGCGCGCGAGATCGCGATGAAGATGCTCTACGCTGCCTCCCTGGGCGGCGGTGAGACCATGAACGAGGTTTTGGAACAGTCGGAACAGACGGATACCCTTTCCGGCAGCGACAAGACCTTTTTAGAGAACCTGGTGGCGGGCGTCACGGACCGTCAGGAGGAACTGGACGCCGTCATCGACAAATACGCTCAGGGCTGGGCGCTGAACCGTCTCGGCAAGGTGGATTTGACCATCCTGCGCATGGCCGTCTACGAGCTCATGTGCATGCCTGAGATCCCCGTAGGCGCCACCATCAACGAGGCGGTGGAACTGGCTAAGAGGTACGCCGAGGACAAGTCTTCCGGCTTCATCAACGGCATTTTGGGCAGCGCTGCCCGGGAGCTTCGCAGCGAATGAAGGGGGCAGTGCTGGGCATAGATACCAGCTGCTACACGACCTCGGTCGCCTGCTTCGGCCGATCCGGCGTCCTGTACGACGGGAGGACTCTTCTTCCCGTTCAAAAGGGCGACAGGGGGTTGAGGCAGTCCGAGGGCGTTTTTTTGCATACCAGGCAGCTGCCGTCCCTGGTGGAAGCTGCTTTTTCTGTCGTGTCGCCGGAGAAGATCGCCGCCGTGGCCTGCAGCCGTGCCCCTGTGGCGCGGGAGGGTTCCTACATGCCCCTGGTCCTTACCGGAATGGGTACAGGGAGAGCGCTGGCGGCGTCCCTTCAGGTACCGCTGCTTTCCCTGGATCATCAGAGCGGCCACATCCGCGCCGCGTTGATCGGGAACGAAGACCTTATGGCCGCACCCTTCTACGCCGTGCACCTGTCCGGAGGCACCACGGACCTGCTGGCGGTGGAGGCGAAGGGACCGGGTTCCTTTTTCATCGAGCCCCTGGGTCGCTCCGATGACTTGCACGCGGGCCAGCTGGTGGATCGGGTGGGCGTCCTGTTAGGCCGCAGCTTCCCGGCAGGGAAGGAGCTGGAAGCACTGGCTCGTCAGGCTGAATCCAGAGATTTGCGTATTCCCGCTTCCGTGCGTGGCTTGACCTGCTCCCTGTCCGGAACGGAAACGGCGGCACAGCGAGCCTTGCATGAGGGTCGAACGGTGGCGGAGGTGGCCTATGGGGTCTACGACCTGCTCGCCAGGACCCTCACAAAGCTTCTGAACAACGCGGTGCGGCAGCAGGGGGAACGGCCGGTGCTCCTGTGCGGCGGGGTGGCTTCCAGCCTGCTGCTCAGGGAACTGCTTCGGGAGCGGTGCGAGCTGCCTCTGTTCTTCGGCGAGAGCCGTTTCAGCAGCGACAACGCCGTGGGCGTGGCAGCCCTGGGGTACGATCGGGAGGTGGCCCCATGACGGAACTAAAGCCGGTCTTCACCGTTTCCGAATTGAACGAATACGTGGATCTGATGCTCTCTCGGGACCCCTATATGGGCGAGCTCACGGTGACGGGGGAGATCAGCGCCTTCAAGCGCCATACCTCCGGCCACCTGTATTTCACGCTGAAGGAGGACAACGCATCCGTGCGCTGCGTCATGTTTCGGCCCAACGCTCTGCGGCTCAGCTTCTTCCCCAAGGACG
>JAZRUD010000321.1:0-4736 GCA_045652385.1 Clostridia bacterium | reverse complement strand
TCGTAAAGCTCGTCGGTGAGATGGGAGAACACCACCGCGGGCAGCTCCACCCGGACGCCCAGGTCCACCCGGTTGCTGCGGGTGGGGATATCGAGGCGCCTGCAGATCTCCTCCATCCACTTGCTGCCGCTGCGGCCCACGCAGACGATCAGCTGATCGCAGGTGTAGTCGCCCTTCTCGGTACAGACCGCGTAGCCGCTTTCTTCCACGGTCACGTCGCTGACCGGCGTGTCGAAGAAGAAGTCCACGGTGTCCCTGAGATAGGCGAACAGGTTCTTGAGCACCACGTAGTTGATGTCCGTGCCCAGGTGCCGGACGGAGGCGTCCAGCAGGTTCAGCTTGTTCTCGATGCACAGCTTCTTGAAGCGGGTCCCAGCGGTGGAGTAGAGCTTCGTGCCCTCGCCGCCGTAGGCCATGTTCACGGAATCCACGTATTTCATGAGCTCCAGGGCCTCCCGCTTGCCGATGTGCTCGTAGAGGGTGCCGCCGAAGTCGTTGGTGATGTTGTATTTGCCGTCGGAGAAGGCGCCCGCCCCGCCGAAGCCGGACATGATGGAGCAGGTCTTGCACCGGATGCAGTTCTTGATCTTGACTCCGTCGATGGGGCAGCGCCGCTTCTCCAGGGGATGGCCCTCCTCGAACACGGCCACCTTCTTCTCCGGAGCCAGTTTCTTCAATTCGTAAGCGGAGTAGGTGCCGCCGGGGCCGCCACCCACGATGATCACGTCATAGTTTTTCATGCAATGCACCTCCCGGGTGTAGTAACATAATAGTATACCATGAAAATAAAGAGGAAGCAAATAAAGATGGCGCCTTTTCCTGAAAGAAAAGGCGCCCATAAGAACTTTTGTCGCGAAGCCCTTGCGATCTTTTAGGTTTCTCTTTTTCGAAAGAGAAAAAGGGACGCTTACTCCGCCGGATACGGCTCCAGGAAGGCGTGGAAGTGGCGCATGGGCAGGTTGTGGCCCATGACGATCCGCATGTTGGGGATGGACTCCCTATCCTGATAGAGGGCCGAGACCGCAGCGATGACGTAGTCCAGGTGCTCCTGGGAAAGCTGGCTCCGGTTCACGGCGAAGCGGACCACGTTGCACACCTCGGCCTGCTGTTCGGGGGTCTTGAGATCGTACTCCATGGAGTAGTCGCCCAGCTCCGAGACCCGGATGCCGTAGCGGCGGATGAGCTCCAGGGAGAACCCCTCGCCGGCGAAGCTGTCGTGGCCCCGCTTCCCGTCGAAGAATTTGTCCATATTGAGGTAGACGCCGTGGCCGCCGGCGGGCAGCACCACGGGGAGGCCCGCCTTGTAGAAGCCCTGGGCCAGGTATTCGCACTGCTTCACCCGCTCGTCCAGGTACTCGAACCGGCCGCACTCGTAGAGACCGGCGGCAAGAGCCATGATGTCCCGGCCGGACATGCCGCCGTAGGAGTCGTTGCCGTAGGAGGAGATCTGCTTCACCTTCAAAAGGATGCCCACGTCGGTCTTCACGCTGCCGTCGGGGTTGAAGTCGGAGAACTTCTTCCAGAAATACCCCTTGTCACGGAAGGCGCAGACGCCGCCCATGTTGGCGTGGCCGTCCTTCTTGAGGGAGGCGGTGAACCCGTCGCAGTAGGAGAAGAGCTCCCTGGCGATCTCGAAGATGGACTTATCCTCGTAGCCGGGCTCGTTCATCTTGATGAAGTAGCAGTTCTCCGCCCAGCGGGCCGCGTCCAGCATGTAGGGGATCTCGTACTTGTGGGCGATCCGGCTGGCTTCGCGGATGTTCGCCATGGACACGGGCTGGCCGCAGACCGTGTTGTTGGTGACGGTGGTGTAGACCATGGGGATGTTCTCGGGCCCCAGCTCGTCGATCATGGCTTGGAGTTTTTCAAGATCCATGTTCCCCTTGAAGGGGTTCTTCTCATATTTGCCACCCTCGGGCACTTCCCACAGCAGGTCCTTGTCGTACAGGTTCCGGGGAACGGAGCCCATCTGCTTGATGTTCCCCTCGGTGGTGTCGAAGTGGCCGTTGCTGGGGATGGTGAAGCTCTTGCCCGGGTGCCGGTCGTTCAAAATCTTGGACACGATGGAGAACAGCAAGCTCTCCGCACACCGGCCCTGGGGCACCAGAAAGGTGTTGGGCCGCTCCATCTGGGCCGCGCCGCCGTTGAAGAGGCCGCCCTCGTATTCCACCAGGTACAGCTCGTCCATGAGCTTTTCGATGTCCTCGCAGCCCGTGCGGACCAGGTCCAGGGTGCGCTTTTGCTCGTCGCCCCGCTCGAACACGTCCCGCATGGCGTCCAGCAGCACGTAGTAGCCCTTGTTCCGGCCATAGCTCTCGTCGCCCAGCATGAGGGCGCTCCACTGCAGGTCGGTCATGGCGGTGGTGCCGGAGTCGGAAAGCATGTCCACGGTGAGCATGCCCGCGGGGAAGGCGAACTCGTTGTAGTGGGTGGATCTGAGGGCCCTTTCCCGCTGCTCCACGGTGACCTGGGGGATGTTCCGCTTCACATAGGCGAAGGAGCGGGGGGCGGGTACGTTCAGGGGGAATTCCATACTGTTTTGTGCCTCCAATTCGATTTGATTTAGAGATACCCCGGTCACCGGGAAGGCGCTTTGCGTCTTCAGCGATATACCCCTCAGGGGGTTCGATATGCTTCTTACGAAGCTCGATGTGTCTACGACACGATATACCTGCGGGTATGCCGGGGGTGTATCCCATCGTATGGCCGCGAAGAGGCCATACATCGAGTTTCCGGGTTCCACGGAAACACATCGAGCTGCTTGCAGCAGCACTTCGTTTCGGCTGGCGGACAGCATCGGACTATTCAAATCATAACAATCCCCCGCGCCTAATGTCAACGCGGGGGAAAGAATATACTATCGCGCGACATATCCTGCGCGCGGGATTATTTCACAGCACCTTGCTGAGGAAGTCCTGCGTCCGCTGCTGCCGGGGGTGGTCGAGGAGCTCTGGAGGCGTGCCCTGCTCCACGATGACGCCGTCAGCCATGAAGAGGATCCGGTCGGATACCTCCCGGGCAAAGCCCATCTCGTGGGTGACGATGACCGTGGTCATGCCGGCCTTCACCAGGGCGCGGATGACGCTGAGCACCTCCCCCACCATCTCCGGGTCCAGGGCGGAGGTGGGCTCGTCGAAGAGCATCACGTCCGGCTCCATGGCGAGGGCCCGCACGATGGCCAGCCGCTGCTTCTGCCCGCCGGAGAGCTTGCGGGGGTACTCGTCCTTTTTATCGAGGAGGCCGATCCGATCCAGGAGGTTCAGCGCCTGGGCCTGGGCCTCCGCGGCGGTCTTCTTCTTCAAAAGCACCGGCGCCAGAGTGACGTTCTCCTGCACGGTCATGTGGGGGAACACGTTGAAGTGCTGGAACACCATGCCCATCTTCTGCCGGTATTGGTCCACGTCGGTGCCCTTTTGGTTGATCTTCTGACCTTCGAAGATCACGTCGCCGCCGTCGGGCTCCTCCAAAAGGTTCAGGCACCGAAGAAAGGTGCTCTTGCCGCCGCCGGAGGGGCCGACGATGGCGATGGCCTCCCCCTGGTGGACCTGCAGGTCCACGCCCTTGAGCACCTGGAGGTCGCCGAAGCTCTTGGTCAGCTTCCTGGTTTCGATCAAAACGGTGTCAGTCACTTTGCTTCAGCCTCCTTTCGTAGGCGCCCACCAGCTTGCTGAGCACGAAGGTGAGCACGAAGTACAGCACGCCCACGATGATAAGGCTCTCGAAGGCCAGGTAGGTCTGGCCCTTCACCACCAGGTAGGAGGTCATGAGGTCGCCCACGAAGAAGGTGGACGCCAAGGAGGTCTCCTTGATGATGGTGACGAACTCGTTGCCCAGGGCCGGCAGGATGTTCTTTATGGCCTGGGGCAGGATCACCTTGGTCATGGTCTGGCTCTTGGAGAGGCCCAGGCTCCGGGCGGCTTCCGTCTGGCCTATGTCCACGGCCTGGATGCCGGAACGGATGACCTCGGACACGTAGGCGGCGCTGTTGATGACCAGGGCCACGGCGATGCTGGCGAAGGTGCCGATCTCCAGGGCCGGCACCATCAGCGGCACGATGAAGTAGCCGATGTACAGCTGCAGCAGCAGGGGCGTGCCCCGGATCACCTCCACGAAGGCGGTGACGATAGCCCGCAAGATCCCCAGCCGGGACATCTTCATGATCGCCAGCAGCGCGCCGATGATGGCCCCGAAGAAGACCGTGATGGCCGCCAGGGCCAGGGTGACGCTGACGCCTTTGATCAAAAACACGTCCCAGTACTTGGACAGGATCTTGATGATGTTTTGGAATACAGTCGTAAATGTCATGGATGTATCGTAGCGCAGGTGGATGAGGAACACCTCATCCACCGCAGGCGGTCCCCCTTCCCCTCAAGGGGAAGGCTTAAGGATAGGAGAAGAAACCTTTCTTATTGGATCGGCTTTCCGTCGTCGTCGTAGCTCACGTCCGCAGCCGTGGGGATGCCGGCCAGGACCTTGGCGTCCTCGTACCAACCGTCGTAATAGTTGGCGGCCATGGCCTTTCCGAGAGCGGCGTTGACCTTCTGGAGAAGCTCCGTGTTGGTCTTGTTCAGCAATATGACGTTGTTCTCGTACTTGGGGTCCACCTCGAAATCGAAGCCCGTGAAGGCGATGTCCGGGTTGTTGGCGATGATGGCTTCGCCGTTGCCGTGGGCCACGGCCAGGGCGTCGATCTTTCCGGTCTGCAGGGCCAGCACGGCGTCGTCGATGCTCTTATA
>JAZRUD010000320.1:0-2478 GCA_045652385.1 Clostridia bacterium | reverse complement strand
CAGAAGTTTTGAGTGAGAGCAAGTAAAGAGGAGGACGAGAAATGTATCGCATCGTGAGGAAAGAACCCCTGAATCCCTCCGTGACCCGCATGAGCATCGAAGCACCTATGGTGGCCAGGAAGGTCCAGCCGGGTCAGTTTATCATTCTCCGCGTGGAGGAAGATGGGGAAAGGATCCCCCTGACCGTAGCAGGATATGATCGGGAGGCGGGCACCGTGGACATTATCTTCCAGATCGTGGGCGCCACCACCGAGAAGCTGAATCACAAGCAGCAGGGGGAGAGCATCCCCGATTTCGTTGGGCCTCTCGGCAAGCCCACGGAGACCGAAGGCTTGAAACGAGTAGCCGTCATAGGCGGCGGCGTGGGCTGCGCCATCGCTTTCCCGGTTACGAAAAAGCTGTATGAGCAGGGCTGCGAAGTAGACGCCGTGGCCGGGTTCCGAAGCAAGGATCTGGTCATCTTGGAAGACGAATTCCGTTCGAACAGCACTCATTTTATTCCCGTCAGCGACGACGGCTCATGGGGTGAAAAAGGCCTTGTGACGGATGCCCTGAAAAAGCTGATCGAGAGCGGACGGAACTACGATCAGGTCATCGCTATCGGGCCCCTCATCATGATGAAATTCGTCTGCCGCCTCACCAAGGAGTATGGGATCAAGACCGTGGTCTCCATGAATCCCATCATGATCGACGGCACAGGCATGTGCGGCTGCTGCCGTTTGACGGTAGACGGTAAGATGAAGTTCGCCTGTGTGGACGGGCCTGATTTCGACGGGCATCAAGTGGATTTCGACGAAGCTATGGCCCGCTGTGCCGCCTATAAACCTTTTGAAGCTAAGGCCCGTGAGGCGGCCTGCAACCTGTTTTCCATGGAGGTGAAGTAAGATGGCCAATATGAGAAAAGAAAAGAATCCTATGCCCAGCCAAGAGCCTCAGGTGCGCGCTCGCAACTTCAGCGAGGTGGCACTGGGATACAGCGAGGAACAAGCTCTGGACGAGGCGCAGCGGTGTCTCAGCTGCAGGAACTTTCCCTGTGTGCAGGGATGTCCCGTAAACATCCGCATCCCTCAATTCATCGCAAAAATACGGGAGGGCGATTTCGAAGGCGCATATCAGATCATAGCTGCCGACAGCGCGTTGCCAGCCGTATGCGGCCGGGTATGTCCCCAGGAAAGCCAGTGCGAAAAATACTGCGTTCGCGGAATCAAGGGGGAACCCGTTGGGATAGGGCGACTCGAACGGTTCGTGGCCGATTACCACAACGCCCACGCAGAGGGCACTTCCTATACGCCGGAGAAGAACGGGCACAAGGTGGCTGTGGTGGGCTCCGGCCCGGCGGGGCTTACCTGCGCGGGAGATCTGGCGCGAAAGGGCTACGACGTGACCGTATACGAAGCCTTGCATGTGGCGGGCGGCGTCTTAAGTTATGGTATCCCTGAATTCCGTCTGCCGAAGGCTATCGTAAAGCGAGAGATCGAAGGGCTCCAGCAGATGGGCGTGAAGGTGTTCACCAACATGGTCATCGGCCGTGTACTCTCCGTACAGGAGCTCATGGAGCAGGAGGGCTTTGAGGCGGTGTTCATCGGCTCCGGAGCCGGATTGCCCAAGTTCATGAACATCCCGGGAGAAAACCTGAAGGGCGTCTATTCCGCCAATGAGTTTTTGACCCGGGTGAATCTCATGAAAGCCTATGAGCCTGACGCAAATACCCCCATCCAGCACGCAAAGCACGTGACCGTGGTAGGCGGCGGAAACGTGGCTATGGACGCGGCTCGCTGCGCCCTGCGGTTGGGGGCTGAATCGGTGACCATCGTCTACCGTCGGTCGTTGGAGGAACTCCCCGCACGAAAGGAAGAGGTAGAACACGCCATGGAGGAGGGCATCATCTTCAAGCTCCTGAACAACCCGGTGGAGCTCATTGGCGATGAGAACCGAAACGTGGTAAAAATGCGCTGTATTCGGATGGAGCTGGGCGAGCCGGACGCTTCCGGACGCCGCCGTCCCGTAGAGATCCCGGGCAGCGAATTCGAGCTGGAGACGGACTGCGTCATCATGGCCTTAGGCACCAGCCCCAACCCGCTAATCAAGTCAACCACGGAGGGACTGGCCACCCAGCGCTGGGGCGGCATCATCACCGATGAGGACGGGCTCACCTCCTGCGAAGGCATCTATGCGGGCGGCGACGCCGTTACTGGTGCGGCTACGGTCATCTTGGCCATGGGCGCGGGCAAGAAAGCCGCTGCCGCCATGGACCGGTATATACAGAGCAAGCAGGAATGATCGAATAATATATTTTTCTTGACACAAGGCCCGGATTACGGTACTGTATATTCTGTTTTTTGCTAAAGACAAAGGAGAAAAAAACTATGGCAGGTACGATCTCAAGGGGCATCAAGGCTCCCATCATTCGTCAGGGAGACGACATCGTCTCCATCGTTGTAGATTCCGTGCTGCAGGCGGCGCAAAAGGAACGCTTCG
>JAZRUD010000319.1:0-1177 GCA_045652385.1 Clostridia bacterium | reverse complement strand
AGGCGGCAGAGGCGGCTGGGGCGGATGGGGCCGACGCGGCGGCTGAGGAAACCCAACACACAACGATCAATACAAGAAAGGAAGGTCATACAATCATGATACGATCATTGAGAAAAGCAGCCCTCGTTATGCTTAGCATGGGACTAATGGCAGCGTCCCTGATCGGATGCGCGGCGCCCGCCGCCACCGAGACAACCCCCTCGCCCCAGGCGACGGAGCAGCCCGCCTCCCAAACGGAGCAGGCGACCTCGAAGGAGCAAAAGAGCAAGAAAAGCGCACCGGCTCAAAAGCAGACCAGGCGAAACGGAGAAACCGGCGGGCAGGAGAGTTCCTCTCGGGGCGACGTTTCCTCGCGGCAGAAAAAGAAAAAGCCCTCCGAGGAGGGCAAGTCTTCCCAGAAGAAACGCAGCGGCACGACGCCCTCCCCCACGAAGGCACCGGCGGAACAGCCCGACGCCCCCGCCGCAGAGGGAGAGATCGACGACGCAATGGCATAAGCGTCTACATCACGGATCGGAAACGTCCGTATCCGGCACGATCAGCGCCGTGTAGTCCGGGTACATGGCGCTGACCTCCCGATAAAGGGTCTCCAGGGCTTCCTTCCGATCCACGTCGAAGCTCAAAACCACGTCGAAACGAAGGGTCTTCTTCTCCGTATCGGCGTAGAAACCGTGCATCTGCAGGGCCCAGTCATGATCGAGGACCGTCCTTTGGAGGACGTTGCGCATATGGGCCGCCTCGTCGTCCCTGGTGTTGAAGGAATAGACGCCGATGCCGGTAAGGATCACGCCGGTCCGCTGGAAAACGTCCGTCTGGATGCGGCGGGTCATGCGGTCCACCTCGTCCACGGTCAACGTGTCCGGGAGCTCGATATGGACGGAGCCGTAGTTCCGGTTGGGGCCGTAGTTGAACAGCGTCACGTCGTAGGCTCCCAGGACCCCCTCCTCCTCGCAGATGATGCGCCTGAGCTCCCTCGTGGTCTCGGCGTCCTCCCGCTTGCCGATGATGTCGTTCAGGGTCTCGATCATCATCTCCACGCCCGCCTTGAGGATGAAGCCGGAGATGACCACGCCTACATAGGCTTCCAGGGAGACGCCCCAAACGAGATATATGACGGCGGAGGCCAGCACCGAGGCGGAGAGGATCGCGTCGAACAGGGCGTCGGAACCGGAGGCCA
>JAZRUD010000318.1:0-3451 GCA_045652385.1 Clostridia bacterium | reverse complement strand
CATCGAGGATTACACGGAGAACGAGCTTGCCCAGATCCGCAGCCGCAAGATCCGCTTCGTGTTCCAGAGCTTCAATCTGATCCCCCAGCTCACCGCCCAGGAGAACGTGGAGCTGCCCCTCATCTATCAGCGGGTCCGGCGCTCGGAGCGCCGTCGCCGGGTGGCGGAGGCCATGGAGCGGGTGCAGCTGACGGGCCGCATGCAGCATCTTCCTTCGGAGCTCTCCGGCGGCCAGCAGCAGCGGGTGGCCATCGCGCGCGCCATCGCCGCCCACCCGTCCCTCATTCTGGCCGACGAACCCACGGGCAATCTGGACTCCCACACGGGCCAGGATATCATGGACATCTTCCGCGAGCTCCATGAAAGCGGCAACACCATCGTGCTCATCACTCATGACGATTCCATCGCGCGCCGGGCCCAGCGGAGCATCCATATCCTGGACGGCCGGGTGAAGGAGGTGGCCCCATGATCCAATCGATCCGCATGGCCATCAAATCCATATCGGGCAACAAGCTTCGGGCCTTCCTCACCATGCTGGGCATCATCATCGGCGTCATGGCCCTGGTGATCCTGGTGAGTTTGGTCAGCGGCGCCACGGGGAACGTGACGGACACCATCGCCAGGCTGGGCAGCGACCAGATCACCGTCCGCATATCGGACGACAAGGGCCGGCCTGTATCCATCGCGGATCTGAACGAATGGATGGACGAGGACGCCTTCGGCCGGATCGCCCCCGTGGCCACGGCGAGCGTGGTCGCCAAGTACGGCACCCAGGCCGGCACCCTCACCGTTTACGGCACCACCGCCCCCTATGGGGACATCCAGAAGCTGGACGTGCTGGTGGGCCGGTTTTTGAAGACCGCGGACGAGGAAAACGTGTCCTTCGTCTGCGTCGTCAACGAGACCGCCGCCACGGAGCTGGTGGGCTACGCCGACTGCCTGGGCGAGGACATTCGCCTCAACGGGCAGCGGTTTCGGGTGGTGGGCGTGCTGCGGGACGACGACAACTCCCTGACCAGCGTGTTCCGCAGCGGGTCCCTGGTGGCTTACGTGCCCTACGGGGCCCTGGTCCGCATCAGCGCCAGCGCCACGCCGAAGATCGCATCCTTCTACGTGAGCGCTTCTCAGACCGGCACCGTGGACGGGGCCAAGGAGCGCATGACCGAACTTTTGAAGGAGCGCTTCGATCAGGACGAGAACGCCTTCTCCGTGTCCTCCCAGAATGCCCTCGAAAGCGCCATGAACAGCATCACGTCCATCCTGGCGGTGCTTCTGGGCGGCATCGCCGCCATCTCCCTGGTCGTGGGCGGCATCGGCATCATGAACATCATGCTGGTCACCGTCACGGAGCGCACCCGGGAGATCGGCATCCGCAAGGCCATCGGAGCGAGCCGGGGCATGATCCTGACCCAGTTTCTGGTGGAGGCCGTGGTCATCTGCATGCTGGGCTGCGCCCTGGGCATCCTGGGTTCCTGGGGGGTGCTGCGGCTCATCACCACGGTGGTGTCGGGCCTCAGCATCAGCTTCCAGATGTCCGGCGGCGTGGTGCTCATCGCCGTGCTGTTCTGCTTCTTCATCGGCATCGTGTTCGGCCTGTATCCGGCCAACAAGGCGGCCCGCATGGCGCCCATCGACGCGCTGCACTACGGCGGCTAGGGAGGGCTTATGAAAGCAAAGAGAGCGATCTATACCATCCTTTTGATCCTGCTCAGCCTCGTCCTGGCCGCTGATCTGTGTTTATGGTTCCTTCTGCCCGACGAGACGGCCGCCCCCGAACCGGAAGCCGGCTTCTCCTTCACCCCGCCGGAAGGCATGAGCTTCCCCAGCGCCAGGGAGGGCGCGGAGGGCTTCGAACGCCGGCGGCCCGGCCGGGCGGCGGAGGAGGCAGCGGAAGCGACGGCCTCCCCGAACCTTCCGGCGTGGCTCCCATCCCAGCTGGCGGAGCTGCTGCCGCTTGCCCAAAAGGTCCGCCCCTATCGGCTGTACGTGTTGATCGCCGCCGTTTTGGGCATGGCCCTCTGCATCCTGCGGCTCGTGTTCCTCGGCAGAAAGATCCGTGAGCAGGAGGCCCGGCAGACGGATTCCGTCCCCCTGCGCCGGGTGGTCCTTTGGCCCGCCGTGCTGCTGCTTCTGGGCGCTCTGGCGCTGGTGATGATCCTGTTCCCCGTGAACGGGACCGAGGAGGCGGAGGACGGAGCCGTGGCGAACGTCCAGGTCCTGACCGGCACCGTCGAAGAGAAGGACCTGACCAGCTTCATCCAGTCCGCCGGTTCCCTGGCGGAGCAGGAGACCGTGTCGCTGGAGATCCCCGCCTCCGTCACGATCGAATCCGTGTGTGTGAAGAACGGCGATACCGTCACGGCCGGCGCAATCCTGGCCAAGGCCGATAAAACCTCGGTGATGCAGGCCGTCGCGTCCATCCACGAGGCGCTGGAGGATATCGACGGTCAGCTCCAGAAAGCCCACGACACGAAGGCCGACAGCTACCTCACCGCCCCCGTGGCGGGGACCGTGAAGGAGGTGTACGCCCAGGCCGGAGAGAGGGTCGTGGACGTGATGAACGAGCACGGCGCGCTCATGCTCCTGAGCCTGGACGGGCGCATGGCGGTCCAGGTTTCGGCAGGGGAAAGCCTGTACATGGGCGGCCGGGTCACCGTCACCCTGCCCGACGGGACGGCGCTCGCCGGCGAAGTATCCTTCCTGGAGGAGGGCGTGGCCACGGTGATCGTGGTGGACCGGGGCTATGCCGTCGGGACCCAGGTGACCGTTGCGGCCGAGGACGGGACGCTGCTGGGCAGCGGGCCTCTGTACGTCCATAAGGCCCTGCACGTCACGGGGTATCTGGGCACCGTCGCCCGCATCTACCGGAACGAGGGGAGCGTCGTCAACGAGGGGTACGCCTTGATCGGCCTCGCCGACACGGCGGATCTGGCGGACTATCAGGCCCTGCTCCAGCAGCGGGCAGAATACGAAAAGGAGCTGAAGACCCTGTTCGAGCTCTATGAGGACGGCTACGTCCACGCCCCCTGCGACGGCGTGGTGAGCGGCCTCTCCGACCGATATGCCTATGTTTCTTTGGCCGATATGACGGCGGGCCTCATCGTCCGGCAGCTGGCCACGGGGCCCGCCGACGCGGAGCCCCGGGAGTACGTCCTTTATGCAGGGGAAGTCCTGGAGAATGCGAACGGGCTCCTGTCCCTGAGCGTGTCCGCGATCCCGGTGGACGTCACCGATTACGGCACCATCCCTGACGTATCGGGCGCCACGATGACGGGCACCTATACCATCCCCGAATCCTCGCCCATCTATCTGCTGGACAGCGGCTGGCAACAGATCAGCCCTTCGGACATCCTGCCGGGGGACAGGGTGCTGTTCACCTTCGATCAGGACGGGAACCTGGTTTGGGTGATCGTGCAGCATACGGCGGCCAGCGCCACGCCCTCGCCTACTC
>JAZRUD010000317.1:0-3168 GCA_045652385.1 Clostridia bacterium | reverse complement strand
TGGTGCCGATCACACCGCGCTGAGGACCGAAGAAGGTCTTGTGCGTGGAGCCGGTGACGATCTCCGCGCCTTCTTCGAAGGGCTTCTGGAAGTGGTCGCCGATAAGCCCCAGCACGTGGGCCATATCGTACATGATGGTGGTGGGGATGCCCTGCTCGTCCACGAACTTGCGGATGGCGGCCACGGGCTCCTTGTGGAGGACCATGCTCTTGCCGAAGATGATGAGCTCGGGCTTATACTCGGCGATGACTTTCTTGGTCTCCTCCACGTCGATCTTGAAAATGTTGTCCTTGCAGACGGGGAAGTTCACCACAGCGCTGCGCTCGGTGACGGGGTCCACGGCGATGTAGTCGTGGAGGGCGCCCATGGGCTGGGCGGACAGATGGCCGCCCTTGATGATGTGGTTGTTCAAAACGTAGCCAAGGCGCTGGGGCGTATGCTTGCGGTCCAGCCGGTTCTTCCAGTCCATGAGGGCGGAGAAGACCGCCATGTTGGACATCTGGCCGGAGACGACCCGGGTCTCCACCTCGGTGCAGCCGAAGTAGCGGCGCATCTCCTGAACGAGGAGCTGCTCCACCCGGTCGATGAACTTGGTGCCCTGATAGTAGAACACGTCCGCGTCGTAGAAGGACTTGATTTTCTTGTGCTCGGCATACCTAAAGGAGGGGTCGCTGGCAGAGAGGAGCTGGACGGCCTTGCTGGGGGTGTTCTCGGAGGGGATCAGGTTGATGCAGCAGTTCTGCCGCCACTCGTGATTGGCGATGGCCGCGTACAGGAGGTCGATGGCCTTCTGGGTGTTGTCGCCGGTGGACTTGGCGTTCTCCTCGACGAGGAGCTTGTCGTACAGGATGGGCCGGGCGAAGGGCGGCGCGTCCACCCGCATATGGTAGGGGGGGATGCCGGCCTTGAGGCGCTTGCCGCGGACGTCCACGGTCACTTCCTCGAAGTCCAGGATGTCGCTGTCGATGTACGCCATGCCGATGGACCGCTTGGCGGTGGAGGAAAGGATCTCGGTGAAGAGACCGTCGCCCTCGGCCTGGTAGTAGGGAACCATGGTGCCGGAGGTCACGAAGCCCACGGGCTTCTCGCCCTTATAGACGGGCATGCCGGCGCGGATGACGCCGCGGTCGAGGAGCGTGATGGGCCGGATGCGGCGAGGCAGGGCGGCCAGGGCTTCGGGTGCGAAGTCGCGGTTCAGGATGCGCTTGTTGGCGGCAGCTTGGGCTTCCAGAGGCTTGCGGCCGATGTAGTCGCCCTTCTTCTCGGAGAAGGAGACGGCGAACCTTGCAAGGGACACGGCGAAGATGGGCATGGGCTTGCCCTCGGCGTCGAGACCCATCTCGTGGCCGTAGAGTGGCATGCCCGCCTCGAGACGCAGGGTGTCCCGGGCGCCCAGGCCCGCGGGCTTGGCGCCCAGCTCCAGGAGACGGTTCCACAGCCAGGCGGCGTCGGCGGTCTTCACGAACACCTCGTAGCCCAGGGGTTCGCCGGTGTAGCCGGTCTTGGCGACCCAGGCTTCGCGGCCCTCCAGGGGCAGCACGCCCAGGGCGTTCTTCATGGGCTCGGTGACGGCCGCGCCGCCGGAGAGGACCATGAGAAGATCCCGGCTCTTGGGGCCCTGAACGGCGATGGAGGCGTAGTCCGGGGTGATGTTGGTGATTTTCACGTCGAACTTCTCCGCGATGGGAAGCAGGTGGGCCAGGTCCTTGTCCGTGTTGGCGGCGTTCACCACCAGCAGATACCAATCCTCGAAGAAGCGATAGAGGTAGGCGTCGTCCACGGCGCTGCCGTCCTCGGCGGGGATGATGCAGTACTGGGCTTTGTCAAGATCCAGGGCCAGCACGTTGCTGGTGAGCACGTGCTGCAAAAAGGCCACCGCATCGGGGCCTTCCACCCGAAGCCGCCCCATGTGGCTCACGTCGAAGAGGCTGCAGCTGTGGCGGGTGAACAGGTGTTCGGCGACGATGCCCTCCGGGTACTGGATAGGCATCTCCCAGCCGCCGAAGTCTACCATGGTGGCGCCCGCTTTTACGTGGGCGTCGTAGAGTTGGGTCCGTTTGAGCTCGCTCATGAAAATCCTCCTGTTGTTATTGTTTGTGTATATTTCACGCGCTCCTGCGCGGGGAAACAAAAAAGGCGCATACGACTACAAAGAGCATACTGCGCCTCCGTTCTTTGCCTGAGAGATTCCCGGGATCGGGGTTCGTCCCGCCCGGTTGCACCTTCGGCGTGAGGGAAGATCCCCCACTTTCCGGAGCTTCGTCCCGGCCCGATCCTTTTGCCTGAGAGTTTTTGCGTGTCCCCTTCGGCGCTGCCAAACGGCAATCTCTCCCGGGCCGATCTTCCGAAGCATATTCGGTTTTTCCACTCCCAAAATTACCACGTTTTGGGGGCAATTGTCAAGGTTTTATATCCACCCTTTCAGGGTATACCAGCAGATGCCCACGCATTCCCGAAGGAAATTGTTGATAGCAATATACCACACGTCCGGCGCGCCCAGGCCCCGGGCCGAGATGCCGCCCTTCTCGGCCACGCGGCCGGCCCTGTACACGTGGAAGCGGGTGGTGACGAAGCCGATGGAGGCGTCCCCGCCCAGGCGTTCGTCCACGATCGCCTTGCTGAAGGCGAAGTTCTCCGCCGTGCTGGTGGCCCTGTCCTCCTGAAGGATGCGGCCGGGGTCGATGCCCCTGCGAACGAGGTACCCGGCCATGGCGGAGGCCTCGGTGACGCTCTCCCCGTCCCCCTGGCCGCCGGAGACCACCAGAACGGTCTTGGGATGCTGCACGGCGTAGTCGTAGGCCGTATCCAGGCGGTTGCTCAGGACCCAGGTGACCCGGTCCCCGTGGACCGCCGCGCCGAGAACGATCAGCGCGTCATAGTCCCCGTGTTCGCCCCGGTCGATGGCCCGGAGCATCAGCGAGCCCAGGAACAGCAAAAACAGGCAGCCAAGGCCGTAGCAGACGAGGACGAGGCGGCGCAAAAACAGCCAGAACCCGGCGTCCATATGGGGCCAGAACAGGCCGAGAAGCAGCAGGGGCAGGCCCAGCACCGCCGGCAGGATCACCCCCAGGTTGTAGTTGCTGAGGAAACAGACGATCAGGGTGTCCAGCACCAGAAAACCGCCCACGATCAGACAAAGTACGCGCAGCACCTTCACATCCGCCCCTC
>JAZRUD010000316.1:0-1060 GCA_045652385.1 Clostridia bacterium | reverse complement strand
AGAAGAGGAACACGTCCTGGAGCATCTGGCCGAAGTGCTTCCGCAGGGAGGCGGTCCTGATCTTCCGGATGTCGATACCGTCGATCAGGATCTCCCCCTTCTGGAACTCGTAGTTCCGGCAGATGAGGGACAGGATGGTGGTCTTGCCGGAGCCGGTGGCGCCCACGAAGGCCACGGTGTCGTTGGGCCGCACATGGAAGGAGACCCCCTTCAGGACCCACTCGCCGGGGATGTAGCTGAACCACACGTCCCGAAACTCGATCTCGCCCCGCACGTGGTCCAAATCGATGGCGTCGGGGGCGTCGGTGAGCTTGGGCTCGATGTCCATGATGGTGAACACCTTCTCCGCCGAGGCGAAGGCGGACTGAAGCCAGTTGAACTGCTCAGCCAGGTTCTGGATGGGGGTGAAGAACTTGTTGATGTACATGTAGAAGCTGACGATGATGCCCGCGTTCAGCGTCTGGCCCAGGAAGGAGCCGCCGTCCAGGTAGCCCTTGCCGCCCAGATAGAAGAGGCAGAGGACCGAGCTGATGTAGAGCACGTACACCAGGGGCCGGAAGATGCCGAAGACCAGGATCTGGTCCCGCTTGGCCTTGCCCAGACCCACGCTCTTGTCCCTAAAGACGTTCAGCTTCTCGTCCTCCCGGTTGAAGATCTGGGTGATCTTGATGCCGGACAGGTTCTCCGAAAGGTAGGTGTTGATGTCCGTGGTCCGATCCTTCACCCGGCGGTAGGCCCGGCGGGCGAACTTGCGGAAGATCATGGTGAACAGCACGATGAAGGGCACGAAGCAGAGGACCATGAGGGTCAGCTCGTAATTGAGGGCCAGCATGGCCGCCAGCACGCCGATGATGACGAACATGTTCTTGATGAGGTGCACCAAAAGGCTTGTGAACATCAGGGAGATGGCGTTGGTGTCGTTGGTCACCCGGGTCACCAGCTTGCCCACGGGGGTGGCGTTCATCTGCTCGTGGGACAGGCTCTCGATGTGGGTGAACAAATCCTCCCGCATGCCGGAGATGATCTTCTGGCCCACCTTCTGGAGCACGATGGCCTGGAC
>JAZRUD010000315.1:0-5693 GCA_045652385.1 Clostridia bacterium | reverse complement strand
CCACCGTCATCACCGGCCTCGGCACCAAGGACCCCGTCCGCGGCATCCGCAACGAGCTCACGGGCAAGCACTTCGCTCTGCGCGCCGCCGGCGTAAGTCGGATCGTAGCCATGTCGTTCTGTGAGCCAAGGAGTTGTGTGTGAATGTTGTCTTCCTAAGACCGCTTGGCCTCCGACTTCCACCGTCATCACCGGCCTCGGCACCAAGGACCCCGTCCGCGGCATCCGCAACGAGCTCACGGACAAGCACTTCGCTCTGCGCGCCGCCGGCGTTTCTCAGGACGAGTGGATGGCTCCGCTGATCGGTTCCCTGCGCCGCGCCGTGGAGGGCGACGTCGTCACCGGCAGCCTGCAGGTCGGCACGAGCTGCGCCCTCATCCACGAGATCCAGCCGGTACGTCGGATCATGGAGGACGTGATGGCGGAGGTAGAGGCTGTGCTTGCGCAGCTTCACGCCCTTGGATGATCCATAAGAAAAGCCGCCTCTCCATGGAAAAGGCGGCAGGAAAATGTGGTTTTTCGTCCTATCTCTGTTCAGATGCGTAGGATATGGAGAGCTGATACATGAACTCCTTGAACATCTGATCGGCGACAGAAAAATGTTTCGCCTTCGGCCAGAACAGGGCCTGCGTCCGCCGCGGCGCATCGGTCCGAATGGGGATGTAGTCGAGATCGCGCAGCAGCAGACTGGACATTCCCAGCTTGGTCGTGATGGATACGACGCGTTTCTCCATGTGCAGCAGGTGTGCGCGCAGCAGGTAATCTCCTTCCGCCACGATATAGGGCTTGACGTGCGCCGCTTCGCAGAGAGAATCCGCGTACCGCCGCGAAACGTAGTCCTTGGGAAGCATTACGAAGGGCTCCGCAATTGCCTCCTGCAGTGTGATCTCATTCCGGTTCGCCCAAGGATGCCCCTTGCTGAGCACCAGCATAGGCTTATCATCCGGTATGAGCACGCAGTGTTCCCATTCCTTGGAGGGAAGATCGCTCATGCCGGTCAGCACGAAGTCGAACTGCGCCATATGGGCTCGATCTTCGATCTGAGCGAGGGTCAGGCTCTTGCGCGAGATTGAGACCTGTGGGTACCGGCTCAGAAAGGCCTGAATGCTGTCGAGCCAAAGGGTCTGGGCGCTGACGCCCAGCATGATGGAGTTACGGTCGGCCTGGATGTTCGCCGCGAGGGCCCTGCGCCCGACTTCCAGCGTTTCCAGCGCCTGATTGACGTAATCCAGAAAGAATTTGCCGTTTTCGTTGAGGCGGATGTTGCGGCCGCTGCGTTCGAACAGCTTGACCCCGAGCTCGTGCTCCAGCCGGGAGATGGAGACGCTTAGGGAGGGCGGCGTGATGTTGAGATATTCAGCCGTCTTTGTGAGATGTTCCCGCCTGGCCAGCTCTTGAAAAAAGTGAAGTTGCGTCAGTTCCATACAGATTCCCCTGTCTGATTTGTTGATCTACACGCAAGAGGTCAGTTTACGCAACCAATATTATATATTATATCATTTATCGCACGGCTTTGTCAATGAATTGTCTCTGTCGATGTGAATGATCGATGATCGTCGTCCCCGTTGCCGCAGCATGGGTCTGCGGCCCCAACATCGCGAATCCCTCTGGCGTTCGCTGCTTCACCGCGAACCGTCAGGTCAGGATATACATTAAAATTCAGGAGGAAAAACCAGTATGCGTGAAGTCGTTGTCGTATCCGCAGTCAGAACTCCCATCGGTTCCATCGGCGGAACTCTAAAGAACGTCCAGCCCGAGACGCTGCTTGCCGTCGCGCTGGAAGGCGCGATCGCCAAGGCCGGCATCCAGAAGGCCGATATCGATGAGGTCATCTGCGGCCATGCGAAGCAGTCCACCGATCAGCCGAACATCGCCCGCCTCTGCGCGCTGATGATCGACGTTCCCGTTGAGACCCCGGCCTATACCGTTCACCGTCAGTGCGCCTCCGGCATGCAGGCGATCCTGTCCGGCACGCAGCAGATCCAGCTCGGTTATTCCAACGTCGTTCTCTGCGGCGGCGTCGAGAGCATGAGCACAGCGCCTTTCTATATCCGCGGCGCGCGTTTCGGCGTCGGCAACGGCACCACTCAGTTCTGCGACCCGAACATCGAGAGCCAGCCCCACAGCCAGCCCAACGACAAGTACGGCACGTTCAACATGATCAATACGGCCGATAACGTCGCCGTTAAGGACAACATCTCCCGTGAGGCGTGTGATGTGTTCGCCCTGGAGAGCCAGCGCCGCGCCGTGGCCGCCATCGACAGCGGCCGATTCAAGGACGAGATCGTTCCCGTCATCATCCCGCAGCGGAAGAAGGATCCCATCATGTTCGACACCGACGAGTTCCCGAAACGGGACACGAACCTCGAAAAGATGGCAAAGCTGAAGCCCATTTTCCCGGGCGGCGTGACCACGGCTGGCAACGCGTCCGGCCGCAACGACGGCGCTTCCGCCCTGGTCCTGATGGCTGCACAGACGGCTGAAGCCATGGGCATCAAGCCTTTGGCCCGTGTCGTCGCCGGCTGCGCAGGCGGCGTCGATCCCCGCGTCATGGGTCTCGGCCCCGTCGCAGCAACCAACAACCTGTTCGATAAGTTCCTGACCCCCATGGGGCTCACCAAGGACGATATCGGCCTGTGGGAACTCAATGAAGCTTTCGCTTCCCAGTCTCTGGGCTGCATCAAGGAGCTGGGTCTCGAAGACAAGATGGACATCATCAACGTAAACGGCGGCGCGATCGCTCTCGGTCATCCGCTGGGCTGTTCCGGCGCCCGCATCTCCACCACCCTCATCCATGAGATGATCAAGCGCGACGTTCGGTATGGCATCGCCACTTTGTGCATCGCCGGCGGCCTCGGCATGGCGATGTGCTTCGAAAAGCTGTGATCCGGGCGTCCTGCGCACCGCAGACTTCACCCCCGCAAATACGAAATAAAAGGAGAGTACTATCATGAAGTTCAGTGATATCAAGAAGGTCGCCGTGGCCGGTGCCGGCGCCATGGGACGCCAGATCGCTCTCAACTGTGCGATCCACGGCTATGACACGTATCTGACCGATTCTTTCCCCGCCGCCCTGGAAAAGGCCGCTGCCTGGGCGAAGGACGAGTATCTGCCCGGTCGGCTGGCTAAGGGCAAGATGACCCAGGAGCAGGTCGATGCGGCGGTCGCAAAGCTCCACTTCGTCGCCACCATCGATGAGGCGGTCGCCGACGCGCAGCTGTTGATCGAGGCCATCATTGAGGATCAGAAGATCAAGTCCGAGTTCTATCGAAACGTGAACAAGGTAGCCCCCAAGGATTGTATCCTGGCGTCCAACTCCAGCTATATGCCTTCCTCCCGCTTCATGGATTGCGTTGACGATCCTTCCCGCCTTGCAAACTTCCATTACTTCAACCCCGCTCTTGTGATGAAGGTCGTGGAGGTCGTCAAGGGGGAGCATACCTCCCAGGAAACCGTCGATGCCCTCTATGACTTCGCAAAGGCCACCGGCAAGAACCCCGTTCGCGTCAACAAGGAGGTCCGCGGCTTCATCGTCAACCGCGTCCTGACCGCCATCCGCGACGAAGCGTATCGCCTGGTAGAGAGCGGCGTCTGCTCCCCCGAGGATCTTGACATCGCCGTCAAGGGCGGTCTTGGACACCCCATGGGCGTCTTCGAGCTGCTCGACGTGACCGGCATCGACGTCAATTATCTCTCCATGGTCGATCGCATCAACGGCGGCGAGCCCACGCCTCCGGGATTCGAGATCGCCAAGGCCAAGTACGAGGCCGGTGAGCTCGGCCGCAAGACCGGCAAGGGTTTCTACACCTATACCAAGTGATTCATCGCCAGCAGGCCGGGGAAAAATGGTGCAACATTTGGCAGGCTTTTATGCTGACAGTATACGGGCTCAGGCTGTGAAGCCTGCCAAATGCGGACCATGATCAAAACACCGCTGAGCTAAGCGTTCGTTGCCGCGTGTTCGCGCTCCATCCCGTTTTTTTGATGGTCTGAGAGGAGATACACATGTCAAACCGAGTGTTTCAGGGAAGCATCCATCAGATGCGCGATTACATCGATCGCACCATCGGCGTCATCGACGATACGGCTCTTGTGGTTGCCTGCTCCGATCTTTCCAAGCTCGACAGCTCCCGCGAACATCTGGCGCCGGAGTTGAAGGAAGGCCTTGGTTTCGCGCGCGACGGCTATACGTACAGACCGCTCGACAGCATCCAATATCCTGAGTTCTACGTTTTCGTCGAAGGAACGGACGAGACCGCCGCCCGCTATGCCGGCATCCTGGCCGTTTCGATAACGGGCATTCAGCAGTATTACGACAAAAAGTATGTCCGCAGCACCTTCATCAAAAATGTGGTCCTGGATACCATCCTTCCCGGCAATGTCTATATCAAGGCCCGTGAGTTGCTGCTTGGCACAGACGTGCCTCGCGTCGTCTTTCTGGTACGGATCGTTTCCGCTTCCGGCGCTTCGGCTGTCGACGTGATCCAGAACCTTCTCACCGATAAGCAGAAGGATTTTGTGTTCAGCGTCTCTGAAAATGACATCGTCATCGTCAAGGAGGTCTCCGGCGGGACCGGATCGAAGGATCTGGAAGAACAGGCCCTCTCGATCGCCAACACCCTCTCGGGAGAGTACGGTACGAGCGCGGTCATCGGCATCGGCAAGATCGTCGCCGACATCACGGACCTTTCCCGCTCTTTCAACGAGGCTCAGGCGGCGCTCAACATCGGCAAGGTTTTCGATACCGAGAAGGCCGTCTTCAGCTACGACAATCTCGGGATCGCGCGGCTGATCCATCAGCTTCCCACCGCGCTCTGCAGGCAGTTCCTGTGGGAAGTGTTCGCCAAGGGTTCGCTCGACAGCCTCGACCGGGAAACGATGTTTACCATCCAAAAATTCTTTGAAAACAACCTGAACGTATCGGAGACCTCCCGCAGGCTGTTCATCCACCGCAGCACGCTGGTCTATCGCCTGGAAAAGGTCAAAAAGATTACGGGCCTGGACTTGCGCGAGTTCGACCAGGCGATCATATTCAAGATTGCGCTGATGGTCAGGAAACATCTCAATTCAAATCTCGTCAAACGCTGATCCTGATCTGCCGGCAATCTGCCCCTTCGCCGGATGGTTTGACAGAGAATCATTCTTTGCCTCCATACCTCGTCTCCTGAAACCATGAAGCAGGCACTCAGATAGTGCCTGCTTCATGGTTTTGGGAATTCCTGCACTGTCGTCTTTCAAAACCAGTGTTGCCCGTCTTGCCTGCCATGCGGATATTGTGATTAAAACAATCGATCTTAATGCAAGCTGGAAGTCAATTGAACAAGACTTTCATACTTAATCCCTTGTTTTTCTATTGAAGCGCCTCCTCCTCCACGATCTTCGGCTCGCTGAAGCCGAAGTCTTCTCCCATGTACCGTTCATACTCCTTCCCGATCTTCCGGAGCGTAGCCAAACAAAAAGAGTGGTGATATTCAAAAATCATGGAGGAGTCCGTTTTAGCATTGCTGGACGCATGTGCATGCATACAGATCGAAGGATATATCGCCGTAAAAGGCCCCGGGCCCGGTGCTAACTGTGTTCCTTCGTAGTGATCTGCGAATATCCTGCGGATGTAATCCCTTCCTATCTTCTCCGGAGCCTGGTCCAGCAGTTCACGCACCCGTCTCGTTCTCAAGGATGCGCGCAGGAACAGAT
>JAZRUD010000314.1:0-5995 GCA_045652385.1 Clostridia bacterium | reverse complement strand
GAAAACACATCGAGCTGCGACAGCAGCACATCGACAAAGAACCCTTACGCCGTCTGTATGGTTCCCGTGACGGTCAGCACCGCCTCCCCGGGTTCGGCGGTGTAGACGCCGGTGGCCGGGTCCTGGGTGTAGGCGGCGGCGGGCACCTGGATCACACCGGGGACGGTGGCAAATTCGCCGGTGGTTTCGCTGTAGGTGTAGTTTCCGGCCTGGGGAAGGGGCATCCCGTTCAGGGTCACGGAGATGTTGGCGAGGATCGGGTCGAAGGTGTCGGTGACCGTCACGTTGTCTCCGGCGGCGGTGGCGATGTTCCCCTCGTTCTGGATGGTGAAGGTATAGACCACCTGCCGATCCGCGCCCACGGTCTCGGGGGACAGGGCCTTGGCAATGGTCAGCTCCGGCCCGCTCTGTGCCGTGACGGTGGCGGAGGCGGTCACGGGGGCGGTGAGGCCCGCACCGGAGGCGGTGACGGTATTGGTGATGCTGCCGTCCTCGGCCGGGGAGGCAAATTCGGTCACCGTTGCCTCGTAGACGATCAGGGCGTTGCCTCCTGCAGGCACGGTTACGCCGGAGATAATCATGGGTGCTCCGGGATTCACGGCGGGTGCGGGCTGCTCCACGCCGTTCACGTAATAGCGCAGGGAGTCCGCCACGTAGGCGAGGGGATAGAGCGTGCCGCCGCCGAAGACATAGCCTCCCAGATCGTCCGTGAGGGTCAGATCTGAGAGGGGCGCTGTGCCGTTGTTGTCGAGGCGCACCACGTAGGTGATGTCGTCCTCCGGCCCGTAGGTGCCGGTCAGGGCTTCCTTGGCGACGGTCAGCGTGTCGGCGATCTGGCCTGTGGTCAGATTGGAATAGCGGACCCGGTTCCGATAGGACAGGGCGGCCTGATTGGTGAAAGTAAGCATGGTATATCCTCCCGTATAGAGTGTAGGTGGTGTATACTATGCTTTTTATAGGTGATGACGTGCTATACCAGGGCCAGGATCGCCCGCTTCTGCCGCTCCGAAATGTCCTGGAAATGACCGCCGGGATTCAGCTCGAAGATACAGGGGACGCCCCGGCTGTCCAGGATAGTTTTTGCTTCCTCGGTGGCGGCCCTGACCCGCTGCATCCGGGGATTCTTCGCATGCTCCTCCCGGTCCCCCAGGGACAGGTACACCCGTTCCGGCCGCCCCAAAAGGGGATGGGCGGAGAGATACTCCGTGAACCCGTCGAACCACAACGAGCCGGACACGCTGGCGCACTTTGCGAAAACGTCCGTCTGCGTCATGGCCCAGAGGCTGAAGAGGCCCGCCAGCGAATAGCCGAAGACGGCCCGCCAGGCAGGGGAGAGGCCCGCCTCCGCGGCGGGGATGATCTTGCCTAAAAGGGTGTGCAGAAAGCTCTCCGCACCGCCGGAGAAGTCGTCGCCGCCCCGAAAGACTTTAGGCGCAGGCCAGGGGGACAGGTCCCGGTCCCAGTCCACGCCCTCGATGCAGACGAGGGTTGGCCGGGGCACAGGCAGGGCGGCGAAAAGCACCCGGGCGTCGCTGGCCTCCGACACGGTGTAGAGGATCGGGGCGGCGGGATCGTCCCAAAGAATGGTCAGCGTATAGGGGTTGACGGCGGCGGTTCGCTCCATATCATTTTTTCCGCAGGGCCCAGAAGGCCACGGCGGCGGCGTTCCCCACGTTCAGAGAGTCCACCCCGTGGGCCATGGGGATCATGACGGTGCAGTCGCAGCCCTCGATGGTCTCGCGGGTGAGCCCGTCCCCCTCGGTGCCCAGGACGATGGCCAGTTTGTCATAGGTTTGGAGTTGGGGATCGTCCAACGACAGGGTGTCCGGCTTCAGCGCCATAGCCAAGGTGGTAAAGCCCGCTTGCTTCAGGGTGCTCAGAGAATCCAGCCGGGCCCAGGGGACCTGGAACACGGTGCCCATGCTGACGCGGACCGCCCGGCGAAGCAGCGGATCGCAGCAGGCGGGGGAGAGGAGCACGGCGTCCATGCCCAAGGCGGCGGCGGAACGGAAGGTGGCTCCCAGGTTGGTGGAATCCACGATGTTCTCCAAAACCGCCACCCGGCGGGCGCCTTCCAAGACTTCCGCGGCGGTCCGTTCCTCTGGCCGCCGCATGGCGCACAGCACGCCCCGGGTCAGGTCGTAGCCCGTGAGCTTCGACAGCAGCCCGTCGTCGGCGGTGTAGACAGGGATATCGCCCAAGCGCCCCAACAGGCCTGCGGCGGAACCCTCGATATGTCGCCGCTCGGTAAGCAGGGACACGGGGACGAGGCCCGCGTCCAGGGCCGTGCCGATCACCTTGGGGCTTTCGGCGATGAACAGCCCCTCCTCGGGGTGCAGCCGGTTCTTCAGCTGGTTCTCCGTCAGCCGGGCGTACACGTCCAGCGCCGGGTCCGAAAAGTTTTGTATCTCGACGATATGGGCCATCTTACTCCTCTATTCTCTCCACGATCAACTCCGTCGAGCCTTCCTTCAGACTGTTCCATCGGTCGTAATGGATATGGGCGCCCGCCGGCTCCTCCGCTAAGGCGATGAACTGGCCGGCCAGGGACAGGAGCCCCGCCCGGTTGGCGGAAATGATCGTTTCGCCGTTCTCTATCCGCACCTGTATGGCGCTGTTGTCTTTCCATTCGATCCTCATGGCATCCTCTTCACAACACATACGCCGCCGCCAGCCCCGCCAGGACACAGACGACGAGGGCCAACGCTTCGCCGATGCAGAAGCCTCTGATGTGGAACCGATAGTCGTGATAGTCCTCCGTCATATCCTCTGTGCCCGGGATGACGAATCGGAGATCGTGGCAGAACCAGAGAATGTCCAGCACCAGCATATCCCAGAGGTTCACCACGGTCCAGAGGAGGAACCCTGTGCCGAAGGCCTTCCAAAAGGCGGTACAGCCGTTCACATATCGCAGGATCAGCGCCAGGACAATGACGAACAGCACGGACGCGCCGATCTTGGCCGCCAGCCTGTTCCTTTGGGTGGGTATCCTGCCTTGATATTCCGGCAGGGACTTCACTCGCTCCTGGATGGCGGACGGGTAGTTGTACAAAGTCTTAAGAGGGTCCCGGGACATGGCATAGACCATCCCCGTGAACAGGAGACACAGGACAACACTTTCGATGACCAGAATCATTTTCCACCTCGATCAGTAATCAAACACCGCGTCCCCCACCTGGATGGCGGTCGTCAGCTTTTCGCCCTTGTAGGGCTTGCGGATCTCGATCATGTTCAGAACTGTGTACCCCTTGGAACGGAGGAACCCGATCATGCCCAGATTGTTGGGATGGACGAAGTTGAAGACCGTGTCCTCGCCCATGGCCCGACCTATCTCCTCCGCCTTCTCGAAGAGCAGGGTCGCCACGCCCCGCCGCCGGTATTCGTCCCTGACGAAGAGATGCTCCACCCACAGGCAGGGCGCGTCGATCCGGCAGACCATATACCCGGCCAATTTGTCACCGTCCTCCACGGCGAACACGGGCATGCCCGCGTCCAGGAATTCGACGATCTCCGCCCGGCTCGCCGGCACGTCCGGCTCCGACGCGACGCCCCGATATCCGTTCAATGTCACCCGGAATTCGGCCACCAAGGGGGCCAGCCGGTCGGCGTCGTCGCTTTGTATCTCGATCAGTTTCATAGGACCCTCCGAAAAAATAGGTCTACTTCTGCTCCCGCAGTCTGTGCGAAATGTCTTTGACCGCTGCCGGGCCCGCCGATGATATGTATCTTCATCCGTGCCCCTCCGCCGACCTCATATGGTCCCCTTCGTTTTCAGCTCATAGGTCGGCCAGGTGACGTATTCGAGAAACGCAGGGCGGCCGGTGTAGGCTAAATAGGCCTGGAACCGCACCGCGATGGCGGGGGCTGTGATGAGCTCCCGGGCCTGATCCAAAGGAAACCAGGCCGTTTTAGAGTTCTCTTCGGAGGGCCGGGGCGTGCCGGAGACAACTCGGCAGACGAAGTCCAGCATGACCTTGGTGGGCACCTCCTTCACGCCGTTGTAGCCCGGGTATTTGCAGGTGTTGGAGGTGACGCAAAATAGCTCGCCAACTTCAACCGTGACCCCCGTTTCCTCCAGCACCTCCCGCTTTACCCCGTCGAGGACGCCTTCGCCCTCCTCGACGATGCCACCAGGAAAGGACCAGGTGCCCCGGCGGTCGTCCTTGATGAGCAGGATTTCGCCCCGCTCGTTCAGCACGACGGCCCCCGCGGAGACGATATGGGTGGGTAAAAACCGCTCTTTGGACTCCATGGATTCCCTCCTCGGCAAATCTGTTTCGAAGCCTCGCAGACCAGCTTCTTCTTCGAATGTTTCTGTTGCCTTTCCTCCTGTGAGTATAGTATAATAAGGCCGACAAATCAAGAAGGGGCGTGACTATGAAGATTACAAGCGATATCCTGTACGTCGGCGTCAACGATCACAAGGTGGACCTGTTCGAAGGTCAGTACAAGGTCCCCAACGGCATGTGCTACAACTCCTACCTCATTCTGGACGAGAAGGTGGCCGTCATGGACACCGTGGACCAGAATTTCACTCACGAATGGCTGGATAATTTAGAGAGCGCTTTGGGCGGCCGCAAGCCGGATTACCTCATCGTCCAGCATATGGAGCCGGACCATTCCGCCAATATCGACAGCTTTCTGAAGACCTACCCCCAGGCCACGGTGGTGGCTACGGCCAAGGCCTTCGCCATGATGGACAACTTCTTCGGCCCCGACCTGGTGAAAAACCGCCAGGTGGCGGAGAACGGCGGGACGCTGGCGCTGGGTCGCCACACCCTGACCTTCGTCTTCGCGCCCATGGTCCACTGGCCCGAGGTCATGGTGACCTATGACGCTGCGGACAAGGTCCTCTTCTCTGCGGACGCCTTCGGCAAGTTCGGTGCGCTGGACCGCTTCGAGCCCTGGGACGACGAAGCCCGCCGGTACTACATCGGCATCGTGGGCAAGTACGGCGCTCAGGCCATGAACCTGCTGAAAAAGGCCGCCGGGCTGGACATCGCCACCATCTGTCCCCTCCACGGTCCCATCCTGGACAAGGATCTTGGCCACCATATCAAGCTCTACCAGACCTGGGCTTCCTACTCCGTGGAGACCGAGGGCATCGTCATCGCCTATACCTCCGTCTACGGTCACACCCGCAAGGCGGTGGAGCTGCTGGCGGACAAGCTTCGCCAGGGCGGCTGCCCCAAGGTGGTCGTGCACGATCTTGCCCGGACCGACATGTCCCTGGCCGTCGCGGACGCTTTCCGTTACGGGAAGCTGGTCCTCGCCACCACCACCTACAACGCGGACATCTACCCCTTCATGCGGGAGTTTATCGACCACCTCACCGAGCGGAGCTTCCAGAACCGCACCGTGGCTTTCATGGAGAACGGCTCCTGGGCGCCCATGGCCTGTAAGATCATGAAGGAGAAGCTCTCCGGCTGCAAGAATCTGACCTTCGCCGAGACCGCGGTCCACATCAAGTCCGCCATGAACGCCGCCAACAAGGAGGAGATTTCCGCCCTCGCCGAGGAGCTTTGCAAGAACTATCAGGCCCTGTCCTCCGAGACCGCCAACAAGAACGACATGACCGCCCTCTTCAAGATCGGCTACGGCCTCTACGTGGTTACCTCCAACGACGGCAAAAAGGACAACGGCCTCATCGTGAACACGGTGGCCCAGGTGACCAGCCAGCCCAACCGGATCGCCGTCACCATCAATAAGGTGAACTACTCCCATCACGTGATCCAGCAGAACGGGATCATGAACCTCAACATCCTCTCCGAGGAGGCGCCCTTCTCCGTGTTCGAGAACTTTGGATTCCAGTCCGGTCGGACCGCGGACAAGTTCGCCGGGGAGGAACTGACCCGGACGGACAACGGCCTCGTCATCCTCTGCAAGCATGTGAACGCCGTCATGTCTTTGAAGGTGATACAGTATATCGATCTCGGCACTCACGGCATGTTCATCTGCGACGTGACCGAGGCTCGGGTCATCAGCAACGCCCCCT
>JAZRUD010000313.1:0-1288 GCA_045652385.1 Clostridia bacterium | reverse complement strand
AGTCCCAAAGGCTGAAACGGCTGCGGCGAAGCCCGCCGGGGAGCCTGTACCGGTGAACGTGTCCGGGATTGCGCCGGAAGCCGGGACGATTAAGGCCCCCCTCAGCAACAAGCGTCGGCCCCGCCGCCGCTCCTTCGGGCCGAAAAAAGGCTGATTTTCCGAAAAGATAATACACACATACTCTGAGGATAACTATATGTGGTTCGCTCTTTCTCTGATCGCTCTGCTTTGCTGGAGCGGATCGGATCTGTTTTCCAAGATCGGCTCCAAGCCCAGCGACAAGCTGAGCCATTGGAAGATGGTCATGGCCGTGGGCTTGATCATGGGCATCCACGCCGCCTATGAGATCTTTATCGGCGGCGTTGAGATCAGCTGGGACGTGATCGTGGCCTATCTGCCCGCCAGCTTTATGTATATCCTGTCCATGACGCTGGGCTACGTAGGCCTGCGCTACATCGAGCTTTCCGTTTCCAGCCCCATCTGCAACTCCTCCGGCGGCATCGCGGCGGTGCTCTGCTTCCTGTTCTTGCAGGAGATGCCGGATCTCATCCAGTGGATCGGCGTGGCGGCTGTGACTATCGGCGTGGTGCTCCTGGGCGCGGTGGAGCTAACCGAGAGCGATTATGCCCGGGAAATGCGTCAGAAGAACAGCAAGGTGAAGTATGAGAAGAGTTTCCTTGCCCTGCTGTTTCCTATATTATATTGCATCATCGACGCCCTGGGCACCTTCTTTGATTCCGTCATTCTCCGGGAGGAGGCCACGGGCACCTTCCTGGACGCCGTCTTTCCCACCATATTGGAGGAGGGCCCGGCCAACGTTGCTTATGAGCTCACCTTCCTGGCATGCGGCATCGCAGCCGCCGTCTACGTGCTGATCGTCAAGCGGGACAAGCTGACCGTCAGGGCCGAAGGCCCCAAGCTTCTGGGCGGCGTCTTCGAGACGGCGGGCCAGTTCGCCTATATCTACGCTCTGGGCGACACGGCCCACGCGGGCTTCGCCGCGGCCATCATCGCCGCCTACTGCGCCCTGTCCGTCCTCTGGAGCCGCATCTTCCTGAAGGAAAAGCTGTCCTGGAAACACTACGGCGCCATCGCCCTCACCGTGGCCGGCATCGTGATCCTGGGCATATTCGACGCATAGTCCCGGTATCGTCCGTCAACTGACTGACTGCGACCGTAGGGAGCCACTATTATAAACACTCTATTATATAATACTCTATTATAGGCTTCACCTGTTGCAGTACCCCCCTTCAACCGTTGCGGTACCCCCCTTCAACCGTTGCGGTAC